>NZ_JAPNXR010000007.1:0-226874 GCF_030397615.1 Vibrio sp. 14N.309.X.WAT.E.F5
GTGTAGATCGCCTGCTGACTGATCGCTTTAACCGAACTTGAAGACGGAGAACCAGGCTCAATCAAGATAGGTAGTGCATAGACACCAAGCCCAAAACCAAAACCAAAAGCACCCACGGCTAAGTGGGTGCAAAGTAAAACTAACTTTTTCATCGCGTACTCCCTTATGCTTAAAGAGAGTATTATTGAATACTCTTAAAAATACAAAGAGATATAACGCTTTGATATCCTATTTTTGGTAATGAGTCGCCGTACGCTGAGACAATTCGACAATCACTTTTACCGCTTGCTCCATGCCTTGAATGGTAATGAACTCATGAATACCGTGGAAGTTATAGCCGCCAGTGAAGATATTCGGACACGGTAGGCCCATGAAAGATAAGCGAGCGCCGTCTGTACCGCCTCGGATCGGTTTGATCATTGGCTCAACATCGCACTCAATCATCGCTTGCTTCGCTAATTCAATAATATGTTGATGCGGTTCAACCATCTCTTTCATATTGAAGTAGCTATCGGTTAGCACCAGCTCAACACGGCCTTTCTCAAGACGCTCATTCAGCTCATCCACTTTCTGTTGCATGAATGCCTTACGCGCTTCTACACCCTCACGTTCAAAATCACGGATGATATAACCCAGTTCAGAGCGAGCTACACCCATTTCAGCTGACTTCAGGTGGTAGAAACCTTCATAACCCTCTGTGCACTCTGGTGTTTCTTGCGTTGGCATCATCAATTGGAATTGCGCCGCGATGTTCATCGAGTTCACCATTTTACCTTTTGCGGTACCTGGGTGAACATTCACGCCATGACAGATAACATCGGCGCTCGTGGCATTAAAGTTCTCAAATTCCAACTCCCCTACCGGGCCACCATCAATGGTATACGCCCATTCGGCACCAAACTTCTTAACATCAAACAAGTTAGCACCACGGCCGATCTCTTCGTCTGGCGTGAAGCCAATACAAATATCGCCATGTTTAACGTCTGGGTTCGCTTTGAGGTAAGCAATTGCACTGATGATTTCAGCGATGCCCGCCTTATTATCAGCCCCAAGCAGAGTCGTACCGTCAGTCGTAATAAGGTCATGGCCATGCAAGGTATCAAGATCAGGGTATTGGCTTGGATTCAGGCATTCACCGCTTGCACCTAATTCTATCGTTCCACCTTGATAATCTTTAATCAGCTGTGGTTTCACGTTTGCACCGGAAGCATCAGGAGCGGTATCCATATGCGCGACAAAGCCAATGGCAGGCACATCGTAATCGACATTCGACGGCAGTTTCGCCATCAAATAGCCATTTTCATCTAAAGAGACATCAGCTAACTCTAATGCGATCAATTCTGATTTTAAGGCTTCAGCAAATGTAATTTGACCCGGTGAACTTGGGCACTGCTGATTAGAAGGATCGGATTTAGTATCAAAAGTAACGTAATTCAGAAAACGTTCTACAAGCTTTTCCATAATTCATCTCACCATGGATTAAGTAATTGATTTACTGACTTTATTATTCATATAGATAAGCGAGGCATTGTTAAATAAATACGTACGCAGAGTCAGTAGCGAGGTTTTTCATCTTACGCCCCTGACCATCTATGTAATTGCTCTACATCATTATTGTGCGAAATTAGACGAGCTTCCTATACTTGAAATCAGAGGGTTTCGTCAGTTCAACATTGCATACGGATGATAAGAGATCGCTTTGTACGCATTCTACGCCCTCCACTCTCAGCCTATAAAAAGTACAAAGTGGATGATGATCACCCTTTATCCTTGATGCAGAATCTGTCATACGTTACACGGAGACACAGTTATGACGATTAACAAATATTTCATTTTATCTCCTCAAGCCTCTGAGGAAACACTTCAACCAGCATTAACTGAGAAAGAAGTTCAAAGGCAGGAAGCTCTAAGACAGGCGCAATCTCAAGGTGGTTTTGACACCAACGCGACCTCGTAACTTTATCAACACTCAGAACTTGTTTATAGAACCCCTAATAAAAGAGCTCTACTTCTCTATGATGTAGAGCTCTTTTGTCTTTGACTCTTCTTCTCTCTGTCTATGATGCCTATTCAAGCGTCGAACCCATTCACGTTTTGTGACTCCCCTGCTTTATATCTATAGCTCCACGACTATGCGGCTAGCTCATTCGCTACGTTGAGAAATGACTCATTAAACTCCCCTCAGCCATACCTTGTCGTGTCATTTTGTGCTAATAATTTATATTCGTTTTCATTCCTCACTCGCTCTCTTTTCAAAAACTCTAATGCGAGTACCAGAGAACTTAACCACAGGAATCCCGAATTCAATGGAATATTCAAAACTAGGAAGTAGTCAAATTCCCGTTTCCCGCATCTGTCTTGGCAGCATGACTTGGGGGTTGCAAAATACGCAGCAGCAAGCCGACCAACAGATCGAATACGCACTAAGCCAAGGTATTAACTTCATCGATACTGCAGAAATGTACGCGGTTCCGCCTTCTCCAGAGACCTACGGCAAAACAGAAGCGATCATTGGTAACTGGCTATCGCGCCACCCGCAGCGCCGCCAAGAATTGATCATAGCGAGTAAGATTGCAGGCCCAGGCCTCCCTTGGGTTCGAGATGGTGGTCCTATAACGGGTGAAGCCGTAATCGAAGCGGTTGATGCGTCATTAAAGCGTCTACAGACTGATTATATCGACCTATATCAACTGCATTGGCCAAATCGAAGTACACCTCACTTTGGAAAACAGTTCCCAAATCAAATTCGCTTCAGTGATATCGACCGAAAGCAGCATGAAGGGGAAATGTTGGAGATCCTTCAAGCCCTAGCGAGCTGCGTTAAAGCAGGAAAAATCCGTCATGTTGGTTTGTCTGATGACACCACTTGGGGCATCAACACCTATCTCAAGCTGAGCGAAAAACACGATTTGCCGCGCATGGTCTCGATTCAGAATGAATTCAACCTACTTCACGCAAAAGACTGGCCGTATCTGATTGAGAACTGTGTGCATGAAGATGTCGCTTACCTGCCTTGGTCGCCGTTAGCCGGAGGAATGCTCAGTGGAAAATACATTGATGGTGCAAGACCGGAAGGCAGCCGCTGGACATACATGCAGCGTAAGGGCATTTTCCGCGACACCGAATCTGCCAATGAAGCGGTAAAAGGATATGCAGAAGTCGCGAACACTCATGGATTTACGCCGAGCCAGCTTGCATTAGCATGGTGTAATCAAGTCGATGGTGTTACCTCATCCATCATTGGAGCGACCACGATGGAACAGCTCAAAGAAAACGTAGCCGCTTTCAGCAAGCCTCTATCAGAAGAGATACTCACTGATATCAACACAGTGTTTAAGCGCTACCCTGTCCCATATTAAGCGGTCAGTTCTCCCAGCCTTCTCAGTTCGCCTAACTTGTTCAGCTTAGTCTTTGGTAAGTAAATCAGATAAGAGCGTGCTATTTAGTACGCTTTTCTTTTTGTAAGCGGGTCGCTTTTGCTTTTTATGTGGATCGCATTGAGCTATCACGCTTTTGGTTCTCCAACCTTTGCTCTATAATGCGCGGGCTTATATCTAGGATAAAAACATGATTTCAAAAAACCAATTAAAACTCCTTCGTGCTTTGGGCCAAAAGAAACAACGTAAAGCCCACGGCTTGTTTCTAGTTCAAGGTGAAAAGAACGTTCTTGAGCTGTTCAATAGTGACTTAGTCGTGAAGAACGTCTTTGCTACCGCTGATTTCTTATCTGAAAATCACGCTTCACTGTTTGAGTTTGATTGTGTTGAAGCCTCGCTAGATGACCTAACCAAAGCAAGTACTTTGGTCAGCAACAATGCAGCGATTGCTGTCGTTGAGATCCCAACATTTGAACTGCCAAAAGCAACAGGGCTGATGATTGCACTAGATGGCGTTTCAGACCCGGGCAACCTAGGTACGATTATTCGTGTAGCAGACTGGTATGGCGTTAAGCATATCGTTGCGAGCAGCGATTGTGCAGACCCATACAACCCTAAGACCATCAGTGCAACTATGGGTAGCTTTGGCCGAGTACACGTAAGCCAAACAGACTTACCGGCTTATTTAGAACAAGTGAACCTACCGGTTTACGGCGCGTTCTTAGAAGGCGAAAGTGTTCATAAGACAGAATTTACTGCCAATGGCATTTTGCTAATGGGCAGCGAGTCTCACGGCATTCGTGAACATGCGGCTAAATACGTAACGGATAAGATTACGATTCCTGCATTCGGTGGCGCGGAGTCTTTGAACGTAGCAATGGCGACAGGTATTATTCTCGACAACATGCGTCGTCAGCATAGCTAGATTTCATAAGCTAACGATCCAATCGACAATGTTCAGGTATTAAAAAAGGCGTATTGATTAAATCAGTACGCCTTTTTATTTGAGTTCTTTTCAACAACTACTTTTCTAACATTGCCAACTTATCAGACACACCATTCCACTTTTCAGCTTCATCCATCGGTGCTTTTACTTCAGTTTGCACAGGCCAAATCTCGGCAAGCTCGGCATTCACTTCAATAAAGATCTTTTGATCTTCTGGCAGTTCATCTTCTTGGAAAATCGCTTGAGCATCACATTCAGGTACACATAAACCACAATCAATGCATTCGATTGGGTTGATTACCATGAAATTCGGGCCTTCATGGAACGCATCTGCGGGACACACTGCCACACAGTCTGTGTATTTACATTGAATACAGTTATCGCCTACGACAAATGCCATGATGCTCTGCTCTATAAGTTAGTCAAAATTGAAGAATGGAGGATAATACTCATCCCAAGGCAAAATTCAACATCATACGGCTCTAATATCGTGTCTATTTGCTCCATGTTTCCAAATTAGTATGACAGATAAATCAATTTCTCGTAAAATGCGCGCCATTGTGAGCTTATCGCTTCTTTCAACATCAGCGTTTTCATCAAACTCTGTATTAAGAAACGATCTAGCTAAGACACCTATAAAAACGAGACATCAAAATGATACGTTTAACCGAAATTAAACTCCCACTAGACCATGAAGAGTCAGCCATTCAAGACGCTATTGAAGCAAAGCTTGGCATTAACGCTGATCAGGTACTTTCTTTTAATATCTTTAAACGTGGCTACGATGCTCGTAAGAAATCAAAAATCTTACTTATCTACACGCTTGATGTTCTCGTTGAAAACGAAGCTGAGTTGTTAGAACTATTCATCAGCGATCCACACGTAAAAGTGACTCCTGACATGGAGTACAAATTCGTGGCTAAAGCGGTTGAGAACCAAACTGAGCGCCCTGTCGTTATCGGCTTTGGCCCTTGTGGTTTGTTCGCAGGCCTAGTGCTTGCTCAAATGGGTTTCAACCCGATCATTGTTGAGCGCGGTAAAGAAGTTCGTGAACGTACGAAAGATACCTTTGGTTTCTGGCGTAAGCGTACACTGAACACTGAATCAAACGTACAGTTCGGTGAAGGTGGCGCAGGTACATTCTCTGACGGTAAGCTATACAGCCAAGTTAAAGATCCAAAGCACTACGGCCGTAAAGTAATCGAAGAATTCGTAGCTGCTGGCGCACCAGAAGAAATTCTATACGTAAGTAAGCCACACATCGGTACCTTTAAACTGGTTACCATGATCGAGAAGATGCGTGCTTCTATCATTGAGCTAGGTGGCGAAATCCGTTTCAGCACTCGCGTAGACGACGTTCACATGGAAGACGGTCAAATCACTGGCCTAACGCTTTCTAACGGTGAAGAGATTAAAACTCGTCACGTAGTACTGGCTGTTGGCCACAGTGCTCGTGATACGTTTGAAATGCTGCACGAACGTGGCGTTTACATGGAAGCTAAGCCTTTCTCTGTTGGTTTCCGTATCGAACACAAACAGGCGATGATCGATGAAGCTCGCTTCGGCAAGAACGCGGGCAACCCTATCCTAGGTGCTGCGGACTACAAACTCGTACACCACTGTAAGAATGGCCGCACTGTATACAGCTTCTGTATGTGCCCGGGTGGTACTGTGGTTGCAGCGACTTCTGAAGAAGGCCGCGTAGTAACCAACGGCATGAGCCAATACTCTCGTGCAGAGCGCAACGCAAACAGTGCCATCGTTGTGGGGATCGACCCTGAACGCGATTACCCAGGTGATGCACTAGCAGGTATCCGCTTACAACGTGAATTAGAAAGTGCCGCTTATGTTCTAGGTGGCGAGAACTACGACGCCCCTGCACAGAAAATCGGTGACTTCCTGAAAGGTCGTGATCCAAGTGAAATCGGTGAAGTAAAACCATCATTCACACCGGGTATACACCTAACTGATATTTCAAAAGCGCTGCCTGATTTTGCTATCGAAGCGATTCGTGAAGCAATCCCAGCGTTCGAGAAGAAGATCAAAGGCTTCTCTACACCAGACGGTCTACTAACAGGTGTTGAGACTCGTACGTCTTCTCCTGTCTGCATCAAACGTGGCAAAGACTACCAAAGCATCAACCTTAAGGGCTTCTTCCCTGCTGGTGAAGGCGCAGGCTACGCTGGTGGTATCCTATCTGCTGGTATCGATGGTATTAAGGCTGCGGAAGCGCTAGCACTATCAATGGTAGAGCAGAACCAAGCGGAGAAGATTGAGATCGCTTAAGGTCTCGATTTATTTATCTAAATTGGTTTGTATATCTAAATCAGATAACAGCTAGCAAATATCAAAAAGGGCTCAATGAGCCCTTTTTTAGATATTGTACTAACCATCGAGATTAATACCGGTAGATGCAATTACTCTTCGTTTGACTTGATTTGGTCTGAGTTCCACTTCCCTTCATGAATAGCTGAATTGACGTCTCTTCTTGGTAGCCAACCCATGGTTTCTAGTTCGGGTTTATCTTTGAAGTGATCAACGTAGCCGATGCATAAGTACGCCACGATATCGATGTTTTCTGGGATATCTAATGCGTCTCGTAGTGTTGAATCGTGAAGAATACTCACCCACCCTAATCCGAGGTTTTCGGCTCTAGCTGCCAGCCATAAGTTTTGAACCGCACACACGGTGCTGTACAGATCCATCTCTTGTTTAATGGTTCGACCTAGCACGACCTTTCCGGTTCGATTACGGTCACAAGTCACGCAAATACCGATAGGTGATTCGACGATGCCTTCTAGTTTTAGGCGCTTATACATCGCTTGTTTTTCATCGGTGAACATTTCCGCGGATTCTGCATGAGCCTGATTAAAACCGGCTTTGATTTGTTGTTTGGTTTCGATATCACGGACAACGACAAAGTCCCAAGGTTGCATAAAACCAACACTGGGCGCATGGTGCGCTGCGGTTAGCACACGCATCAAAACGTCTTCTGGGATCTCATCAGGAAGAAACTGACCACGAACATCTCGGCGAGAAAAAATTGTTTTATATACTGCATCGCGTTCATTCGGCGTAATTTCCATACATCCCTGTCTTATCGTCGTCTTATTGAGCCAGTATTATCTAACTAAAGTGTCTATGTTACTAGCGGTACACAAGCAACATGGTAGAATGCCGCCATTAATCTTATCCTTGTATAAGATTGTTGAACCTTTCCATCGCTATTTAGCCAAATCATACCGAGAAACTTATGCCATTTTCCAAGCTTGGATTAAGCTCACCTATTGTTAAAGCCGTTGCAAAACAAGGCTATGAAAAGCCAACCTCTATTCAAGAAAAAGCAATTCCGATTGTGCTTTCTGGTAAGAACCTAATTGCTGCTGCACAAACAGGTACAGGTAAAACTGCGAGCTTTGTTCTCCCTATCTTAGAAATGCTAAGTAAAGGTGAAACACAACGTAAAAAACGTATTCGTGCTGTTATTCTGACACCAACTCGTGAGCTTGCGATTCAGGTTGAGCAGAACATTACTAAGTACGCGAAGTTCCTAAACCTAACTTCATTAGCAATGTATGGTGGCGTGTCTTACCAACATCAAAAAGACCGCTTGATTGAAGGTGTTGATATTCTTGTGGCAACACCAGGTCGTTTAATCGATATGTACGGACAACGTGCCGTTCATTTTGATGAAGTTGAAGTACTGGTTCTTGATGAAGCCGACCGCATGCTAGACATGGGTTTCATCGAAGACATCAACAAGATCATCGCGCGTTTGCCACAAAACATTCAAAACCTGTTGTTCTCAGCAACGCTATCAACGCCAGTGCGTGCGCTAGCGAAAAGCGCAATCAGTGAAGCAGAAGAGATTTCTATCGCCAAAACTGACGCTTCTAAAGCGAACATCGAACAATGGTTGGTGACCGTCGATAAAGACCGTAAGTCAGCACTATTAAGCCACATGATCACTGACGGTGAGTGGGATCAAGCGCTTATTTTTATCGAGACTAAGCACGGCGCGGCTAAATTGGTTGCTCAGCTTGAAAAGCGTGGTATCGAAGCGGAAGCTTTCCACAGTGGACGTAGCCAAGCGATTCGTGAAAAGATTCTGGCTGATTTCAAAAAAGGTCGCCTAAAATATCTAGTAGCGACAGGTGTTGCCGCTCGTGGTATCGATATCGACAACCTAAGCCGCGTAGTGAACTACGACATCCCATTCCCAGCGGACGACTATGTTCACCGTATTGGTCGTACTGGCCGTGCTGATGCGTCTGGCGAAGCGATCTCTTTCCTATCGAAAGACAACTTCAAGAACCTGTGCATTATCGAAAAACGTCTTGGTCACCTGATTGAGCGTCGCGTTGTTGAAGGTTTCGAACCACGCAAAGAAGTGCCAATCTCTGTATTGAACTTCGTGCCTAAAAAGAAAAGAGATCTGCAGCAACCTGAGTAATTTCAGATTTAGAAAATGAGAAAGTCCGCATTAGCCAAAACAAAAATAAGACGAAGCCCAATGTGGCTTCGTTTTGTTCTTTGAAATACAAATCAAACTGAGGCAATAAGATGATCACTCCTATCGCAACGAGATTAACCCGAGGCCAAGATCTAAAGCTTGAGCTCCAAAAGCTTGTGACAGCGCACAACATCTCAGCGGGCTCTGTCGCGTCGTGTGTAGGATGTGTTTCTCAACTCAATATTCGTCTGGCTAATGCAAACAACACCAAGCTAATCAAAGCTCCGTTCGAAATTGTGTCTGTAATGGCAACGCTAACCCCAAACCACCAGCATGTTCATATATCCGTTGCTGATGAAAATGGCGATGTGATTGGTGGACACTTGCTTGAAGGGACGATCATCGCCACCACCGCTGAATTGATTGTTCACCGCTACGATACTTTGACCTTCAACAGAGAGCATGATGATTCGACGGGTTACACTGAGCTCACTATCAGCAGCAACATACAATAGATTGACCCATAGCAACACCAGCGCCCCAATAAAGCGATACAACTAAATAAATAGTATTAGGAAACACGATGGCTCCAAATTCCGCAGACTCCGTTATCGTTCTCGATTTCGAAACCACAGGCTTATCACCAAACATGGGTGATCGAGCGATAGAAATCGGTGCGGTTAAATTAGTTAACGGCGAAGTCGTCGACACCTTTCAGCAACTCATGAACCCAGGGTTTCGTGTTAGCGGGTTCATTGAAAGCTATACCGGGATCAGTAACCGCATGTTAAGCACAGCGGCCAGTTGTAGTGAAGTAATGGATGAGTTTGCAGACTTTATCCAAGGCAGCCAACTTGTTGCTCACAATGCGTCGTTTGATAAGCGCTTTCTCGATGCGGAATTAGACTTTATTGGTCGAGACTACACAGGCAAGTTCGCTTGCTCAATGTTGATTGCTCGCCGCCTAATCCAAGATGCGCCGACTCATAAGCTAGGCGACCTTGTGCGTTTTAAGAATATTGACAACGACGGTACTTTCCACAGAGCGTTAGCCGATTCAGAAATGACAGCACGGTTGTGGTTATTGATGATTGATGAGCTTCAAAGTGACCACGGCATTCAACAGCCGAGCTTTCAACTGATGCAGAAAATATCTAAGACCGCTAAAGGCTCTATTCCAAAGCTGCTGATGAGCAATCGCAATTAAAACCCTAAAGCTCAACACATAGAAAGAAACAAAGGCTGACTCGTTTCACGAGGTCAGCCTTACCATATACCGATGTTATTTAGAGCCGTACTACTCCTGCAGTGCTACCAACGTTGATTTAAGGCTTTCTAACTCATTCATAAAATAAGACCATTGCTTATCACTACTCACTGCCGCAATATCCACTAAGAACTTCGCTGATGTCTGCATATTCTTTTCAAGCTTAGACTCCAGTTCTTGCGGATAATAAGCTTCATTGTTCAAAAGCAGGTTCATAATAATTGGCTGCGCAATATGTAAGTCAGTCTTCTTTTGCATGAGTGTTGTGAGATCTTGGTATGTATTATTTTGATATTGGCGCCAGTTATCGTTGGTATTTACCCACTCTTGAGACCAAGTCGAAATAATCTGTTTTTGCTCTTTCGATACCGTCCCTAGCCATCGTTCTACCCTATCTTCTATTCGACTCCGATATCGCTCTCTCGAATCTTCATCATCCAATGATAATCTTTCTTCGTAATACTCTTGCTGCTTCTCTCTAAAATTCTTTAAGAATTCGTTATCTTGCTCAGGAGTAAACTGCATACTTAATGCATAAATATCAGGAGAGAACTTATTAACGATAGAGCGAATATGATTTTTAGTTTGTTCACTTTGGTCAATGATAAAAGCTGAATTCATATCAGAACGATCTAGATTTTGAATCGCTTCTAATTGCGAGATATACAGCGGTAGTTGAGTTTCTTTATGCCACTGCTGTAATAAGTCGAGGCGCTCTTCGAGCTCGGATTCTTGACTATTCGATAGAGAAACAAAGTCTTCAATATAGCTAATCGCAAACCAGCTTATATTGTTATAGGCAAATTTAGTCCCGCAGCCAGCGAATACAAAACAGACTAATAAGACTAACCATCGACACTTTCTCATTTAACCCTCTCACGATATTCAGTAAAGCCACAAATCCATTAACTCACCGTTTTAAGGTTAGCTCTGGTTCTTATAACGCTCGTTTTAGCTCTTATAAAAGTAGCCTTAATAGGAGGTGGCCGTAAAAACTTTGAGATAAATTGAGACTCAGACTTGCTAATCTAACTATTTCGGCAAATGATTAAACTAAAAATAATTAATGGCAGTGATGTAACTTGATTTTTATTGCTCATTTGACGTAACACAAACCCTTTAAACGAATGGTTTGCTTGTTTTCAAATGATTAATATTTGGGAGGTAAGCTATGGCCGCTACTCCTCATTATACAAGCGAGTTAGAGTACGAGCTTTGTTATTTTGACGATGGAAGACTAACCACAATTACGATATCCGCTAATAATCGACAGGAAGCGATGACTTGGTATCTTAGCGAAGGAGGACATATCAACGATTTCTATTCGATTAGACCCGACGAATAAACGTTTGATACGTCACTAACTGTGGAACACCCTTTACTGCGTTATCACTAGCATGACTAGCAGTAAAGGGAGACAATCTCGAATTACTTCAGAATTCGGGCGCGGAACTGACGGCCCTTCATTTTACCTGATTCGATTTTACCTAATGCTTTCTTAGCCATTGATCTTTCTACAGCAACGTAAGCACGCATCGCGAACAAGTTGATCTTACCTACTGATTTACCATCAATACCGCCTTGGCCTGTCAACGCACCAAGAATATCACCTGCACGAAGTTTAGCCTTCTTACCACCATCAATCTGGATAGTAACCATGTTTGAGTAGTATGGTTTAGCAATTGGTTTTGCTGGCATCTGAGACGGTTCGATTGGCATATCCATGTACTCATCAATTTGAGCAACACGGTGCATCTCTTTTTCGCTAAAGAAGCTGATAGCGACACCTTTGCTTCCTGCACGTCCAGTACGACCGATGCGGTGTACGTGAACTTCAGGATCGCGAGACAACTCAAAGTTGAACACAGCATCTAGGTTATCAACATCAAGACCACGAGCAGCCACATCCGTTGCAACCAAGATAGAGATGGTTTTGTTTGAGAACTGAACCAAAGCTTGGTCACGTTCACGCTGTTCCATGTCGCCATGAAGCTCGATAACACTGAAGCCACGGTGGCTTAGCTCGTCGTTTACGTTCTGTACTTCTTTCTTAGTATTACAGAACACAACCGCTGATTCTGGTTGATGATGAAGAAGCAGTAGTTCTAATGCATCATCACGAGCTTCAGTACCTTCAACTTTGTAGAAATGTTGTTGGATGCTTGAGTGATCGTGCGTTGATTCAACCTTCACCATTTCTGGGTTACGCATGATGCGATCTGCAACAGATTTAATCTGTTTAGGGAAAGTCGCACTGAACAATAACGTTTGACGATCTTTTGGTGCCGCTTCAATCACTGCATCCAAAGCATCTTGGAAGCCCATTTCTAGCATGCGATCGGCTTCATCTAAAACAAGTGTGTTCAACTCAGACAGGTCAATACGATCTTTCTCTAGGTGATCAAGGATACGACCAGGAGTGCCCACAAGAATGTGTGCGCCATGCTCTAGTGAACCAATTTGTGGTCCCATTGGCATACCGCCACAAAGTGTCAGCACTTTAATATTGTGAATACCACGAGCAAGAGTACGGATCTCTTTTGCTACTTGGTCTGCAAGCTCACGAGTCGGACATAGCACTAAAGACTGAACACGAAAACGCTTAACGCGTAGGTTCTGCAGCACGCCTAAACCAAAAGCAGCTGTTTTACCTGAACCCGTTTTACCCTGACCGATAACATCCTTGCCATCCAGAATAGTAGGAAGACTTAACGCTTGAATAGGCGTCATTTCAGTATAACCAAGAGAATCTAACGTATTTAGAAGCTCTGGTTTAAGGGCGATTGAAGAGAATTTTGAAGTGCTCAATGGAAATATCCAACTGGTGAAAAACAGAGTGCATTATGAGTGTTTTTGAAAATTATTCCACTTTAATCACAGTTTTGAAGAAACAAACAACCATAACAAATATTTATCGGTTAACTGTGTTAATCAACCATAAAATACGGAATACTATAAAATCAAGTAAAAACTCGTTAACCCCTTAGGATTCATCAGCATGGAAAAAACTTCGTTGCGAAAAGGCTTCACACTATTGGAGCTGGTCGTTGTCATTGTCATACTCGCCGTTATCGCTGTCATCGCGGCTCCACGTTTTTTATCTATCGCTGATGATGCAAGGGAAGCAACAAGCCGCGCACTATTTGATAACTTCCGTGCTGGAGCTGAGATCTACCAAGGAGCTTGTTTAGCTAGAGGTGGAGATGTCACTGAGCTACAAGGACAAAACACTTCAGATTTCAATATTGATGGTATCTATTCTAACTTTTCAGGAAGCTGTTATCCTGTTCGCAACAGCAACGCAGGGGTGCGTAGAGATATCAACAACGCGAGAGGCTGTTACGAACTGTTCCAAGACATCGTCAACAGTGATCATTTCGAAGATATCAACTTTGGTAGCGGTGGTTGGAAAAATGGAGAAACGGTTAAGGAAAGTGAGTTGATAGCGGCTCGTGATGCAGGTTATCAAGTGTATATACATCAAAGATCGAAATACTTTTCATACTGTCACTACTACAACATCGAAGGTGATTTAAGTAATGCTCCTTACCTGCTTTACAATGCGGTTGATGGCACTATGGTCTCGGGGACAAAAAACCTGTCGAACGGATTTACTTGGACAAATGAACTATTAGAGTACCCAGTTGCTACTCCCCCGCCATACGACAAATAGCTATTCACAATGAGCCGTTTCGAAAATACCCATTTTAGAAATTAATGAACACGTCTCAAAACAAAAAAAGCCAGCTTTGTTAGCTGGCTTTTACTTCTATTTTGAATCGTTTCCTATGGCACACCGTGGCCTTTAGATGCAACCCATACGCGATACCACTGCTCACGAGTCAGCTCGATTTTCAGTGAATCAACGGCTGTCTTCACGCGTTCAATCTTACCTGAACCAATAATCGCAATCGGATTAGACGGTAAACGACGAACCCAAGCGTAAATTACTTGGTCAATGCTATCTGCACCCACTTCTTGACGAATCGCCTCTAGCTCATCACGAACGCGAATCGCTTGCGCTGAATCGCCACTGAAGATGCTACCACCACCGAGACAAGACCACGCCATTGGACGAATACGGTTCATCTGCAGTTGATCCAGCGTGCCATCATGGGCGACTTCGAAGTTCAATGGATTGATTTCAACTTGGTTAGTCACCAGTGGCTTACCTAGTCGAGATTGCAGTAAGTCGAACTGACGCGGTGAAAAGTTAGAAACACCGAAATGCTTAACTTTACCTACCTTATGTAGTTCAGCGAACGCTTCTGCTACTTCATCTGCATCCATAAGTACGTCTGGGCGATGAATCAGTAATACATCCAGTTCGGTTACACCCAAGCGCTCTAGAGAATTATTTACTGATTGGTAAATATGGTGCGCGCTGGTGTCATAGTGATTGATCTTACGATCTGGAGTGTGGTCACCACACAAGTTGATGTCGCACTTGGTGACGATTTGAATATCATCACGGAGGCTTGGCTCAAGCGCTAATGCTTCACCAAACAACTTTTCACATTGGTAGTTACCGTAAATATCCGCGTGATCAACAGTTGTGATACCAAGATCAATGTGCTGCTTCAGGAAAGTCAGGCGTTGTTGCGGGGTCATGCCCCACTCTGCTGTACGCCAGTATCCTTGCACCAACTCAGAAAGTTCTGGGCCTTGTGGCGCTGTCGTTACTCTTGCAACCATGGGTTGTCTCCTTTATCAATACTGCACGTATCCTAAGCTCGTTTTACCGAAGGCTCAACGTATAACAAATGGCAAAGGTAAACGCTTACTAAAAATGTGAGAGCCACAGAAAAACGAACACTTAAATGAATAATAGCTTGCTGTCTGCCCGTCAACCGTTCTCCTGAAAGGCTTGTTTACTCTGATGAATGACAAAATCATCTATAAATTTGAACAATTAGAGACGATTTAGTTCAACCGTTAAGTTGTCACCATCACTATGTAACTGAATCCAAGGAGCTGAAGAACGAGAAGAAGATGAGGAAGAATTAGGCACATTCCATACACTCATTTGCTCAGAGGAATGATGTGGTGAGTTGATGAATTCTACGAGTTGTTTATCTACCTTGTCGTAACCAACTCCCTCACGTTTCGCTTGTTCGAGTTGAGCGACGACATCAAACTCATCCTCTCCAATCCGAATTGAGCTAAGAGCAAAGCCATCTTGACGAAGATATGCCTGAAGCTTTGTGTAACTTAGATTCGAATATGGCAGATTAAGGCGAACCACTTCGACGCTTGAGTCATCCAACTCCAGTTCAACATAAACATCCAAATCGTAATATTGGGTTAAGTCACTGCACAACAGAGTGCCTTCAACTTCGCCACAATCCATAAGATCGATATCGTTAATATAGTTTTGAGAACTCGGCTGAGTTGGGTCGCTATTGAATACCGTTCGCAACCACCAGCTTTCACTCGCTTGCGCAGAAAATGAAAAGGTACTCAGAGCCAATAACAAAGGTAGGATTAAGACAGGAAGAGTTCTCATTATTTGTGCTTATTTCACGCAGTACGAAGCAACCATTATACGCGACCAATCAACAAACAACCGCTCAAGCCACAAATTTTAGGCGAAAAAAAACGGGCATACATGCCCGCTAGATAAATTCTATCGCCGAATAACGTAATCCGTCACGTTGAGAACCATTACGGAACTAACAATACCATTCCGACGACCTACATACAATATGTCGTACTAATTATTTATAACCACCTTCTATTGCAGGCTCTTCAAGCGATAATCTAACTTTGTTACGCTGAATAGCTTCTGGCGGCAAACTGATGAAGCCGTATTGGTTCAACACGGCTTGATGCTCTTCCGACAGAGTAAGCCCCACAAAGAACTTCTCTTGTTCCGTAAAGCCTTTGCGATGCGCTGGAATATTCAGGTACATATAATAAACCGTTGCTAACGGGTAGCGACCAGAGAGGATCGTTTCCTTGTTCAAGTCGTAGTTCACGCCTAGATTATCAACCACACTTAGCCATTTCACATCAGAAATTTGGTCCGAGTAAACCGTATAACCAATGGCAGCTTCTTCATCTTCAATCTTATTAATGAGGTCAGGTAAATCCGCTAAGAATTGAGTATGAGCATATTCTCCTTCCGTTCCACATTCGACCCAGCTTGAAAAGGTGGTGTGCCCTTTTAGGTTGTGATCGATAGCAAAAGGCAACATATGAGTATCTAGGCTTTCACCGTTACGAATATCACTGCTTGGTAACCATTTAGGGTGCTTGGGATCGTTAGAACAACCAAACACATCGATAAGTTCAGCAACACTAATGGATGTGGCTGGGTTATTCTCATTCGCCAGAATAGCTATTACGTCGGCTGTAAACATTAGCTCAGTCGGTCTGTAGCCGTAGCGCATGTCGAACCTAGCCATCTCTTTGTCAGTCCATTTTTTGGAAGTAATACCAACACGTGAGCGTTGCATGATCATCTGCTCAGGGACACTGTCACTCAACAAAATTTCTAAGTCGATTTCTTTGCTCTCAAGCAAATCTTTAACAAGCCCTTCCATGTTCGGTTCAATCGCGACCAAACCAATATCACTCACGTCATTCGCTAACGTTGATACAGAAAAAAATGCAGGTACAGCAGCAAGCAGTAAGCCCGATTTATTAGATGGACGTTTCATTACTGGCCTCCTACTGGATCAATCGATGTCTTAGATTCAACATCACTATTGCTGTCGAGCTGCATCTCTGAGGTAAAGATATTCCAAGATGGATTTACTTCCATGCTTTCTGTTTTTAACACCGCAATGGTTCTACGCTTACGCTTGTGAAGGTGCTGAGTTAAACTGGTTATCTGAGTAAATTCTTGTTCGAAAATTCGCTCTCCATCGATACCTCTGTCAATCAGAGCGTCTCGAATCACCCCAGTCCTTTTCTTGGCCAGTGCTTTGTTATAAACGTTAGTACCTTCTGAGCTCGTATCACCAACTAAGGTCACTGATGCATCTGGTTGCTCACCCAGTAAACGCACTAACTCGTTGAGAACGGCCGTGTGTTCAGGTTTTAGAACGTATTTATCGAAATCAAATGCTACGCTTAACACTTCAACATCTTCGACAATTTTCCAGTTTGCACAGCCTTTAATGTCTACCGTCACACCTTCTGGTGTATCAGCACAAAGATCTCGTTGGTTAATCACACCATCACGGTCATCATCCGCGAGATCATCAATTTGATGGCGAGTCATTGTCGTGTCGGGCGTTTCTGCACAACCCATTAGCAAGATAGAACTCAGTAGTGCTAGTTTAAAATATCTCATTACTTGTTCTCCCCTTGCCACTCTTCTGGGTGTTCAACCCTTAATGCGTAGGTCAACATGCCCATCGCGTTCAATACGCGGTATGCCGCTAACGTTTGATCGTATTCAGTGCTGATGAAGTTTCTTCGAGCCAAGAACACTTCCACTTTTGCATCGAGCACATCTAGCAAGCTTCGTCTGCCAACATTAAATTGTTGAATATAACCAAGCTCTGCAATTTTTGCTGCATCCACGTTCTGTTGAAGAAGGGACTTTTGTTGTTCAAGCATCTTGTAGGCGTTCCAAGCGAGCTGAGTGCCCTCTTTAACCTCACGCTCCGTTCTTAATCTGATTGCTCTTGCTTCTTCAACTCGCCACGCAGATGATTCCACGCGAGAGTCGGTAGAGAAGCCATTAAACAAGTCGTAATCCATCGTTAACATGATACGCGCATCTTCATCGACACCACCCGGTGGGTTAGACACGTTGTCATTTTTGTTGGCATGAAGCTCGAGTTTAAGCTCTGGGTAGTAATCCCCCTTCTCACGGCGCATCTCTTTACGAGCGGCGTCAATATCAAGCAAAGAGGCTTGGATTTCAGGGTGATTTTCGACAGCCTGTTCAAGCGCAACCTGTGCTGAGCTTGGTAACAAAGCATAGTCAAAACGTGGATAAACCAAGTTCACAGCAGGCTTGCCTACTAAGCGTAGGTACTGAGTTTGCAAATCAAACAGGTTGTTTTGAGCAGCGATTAATGAAGATTGCGCCGTCGCAACACGCGCCGAGATCTGAGCAAGATCCGAGTTGCTACTCAAACCTTTGCTCTTTTTATCTTGGATATCTTGGTAGATCTCTTGGTGTTCTTTTACGTTACGCTTAGACAGTTCAAGCAGTGTCTCTGCTTTGAGGATATCGAGGTAGTTTCTCACCACATCTAACGAGACGTTTTCAGCTCGCGAAATCAGAGTTAGACGCTCAGCTTCCGCTTCGAAGGTTAATCGGTCGACATTCGACGTCGTTTTAAAACCATCGAACAGTAACTGGGATACTTTAACGCCAATTTCGGTTCTCGTTAGGCCTCTATCATCGGTATCGAGTTTGCTGCCACTGTTGTAGCGTGTCTCTTCATAACCTGCTGCTGCGTACAAGTTCACTTGTGGCATATACAAACCACTCGCCGCGTCTCCGTCTCTTACCACCGATTGATATCGGGAGTACTGCGCCAATATCTCTGGGCTATAGTCGATGGCAAAGGCCACGGACTCTTCTAATGACGCTGCTTGAGACAGTCCACTCATTAGTAAGCAAGAAGAGAGTAAGAATTTTGAATGCATTACACTTCCTTTTATATTTATGCTCAACGCACTTCATCGTTCGCGAAGTGAGTTTTCCTTAGCTCGTAAAATAGGTTTTAACCAATAACTCAATACTGTTTTTTCTCCGGTCAATATATCAACCGCGACTTGCATCCCTGGGATAATGCTAAAAGCAGAATTTTGTTGTTGGTCCTCGTTTAACTGAATATGGGCGCGGTAATAGGCGTTGCCGTCTTCCGTTTGTAAGGCGTCGGCACTGACATAAATCACCTCGCCTTTAAGTCCGCCATAAATGACAAAATCATAGGCCGTGAATTTGACTGTTGCACCCAGTCCCGTGTGAACAAACGCGATATCTTGCGGAGAGATTCTCGCTTCAACAATCAGGTCACTGTTTGATGGGATGATCTCAATGATCGGTTCTCCTGGACGCACAACACCACCAATGGTACGCACAAAGACCTCTTTTACTGTGCCGTCAACTGGCGCTAAGATTTGTGTTCGCTTCAGTTGGTCGGCGATCGCCTGTTGGCTTTCATTCAATTGCGCTATTTTGCTGGCAACTTCGTTCAGTTGGCCTTGTACTTTGGCACGAAAATCTAACGCGATGCTGCGGTGGTCGGCGATCGATTCTGAGTAAGCCGCTATCTGTTTCTGAGCCGCCACTTTCGAGCTGGCAATATCACCTTTCAGCTTGACCACATCACGGTTCAGTTTCAGCAGCTCGACTTCTGCTACAGCACCACTCGCCACTACGTCTTTCAACATGTTGCGTTCTCGAATCACGATATCTAGGCTGCTCTCTAAAGTCTGAATA
Organism: Vibrio sp. 14N.309.X.WAT.E.F5; assembly: GCF_030397615.1. Lineage (NCBI taxonomy): Bacteria > Pseudomonadati > Pseudomonadota > Gammaproteobacteria > Vibrionales > Vibrionaceae > Vibrio > Vibrio sp. 14N.309.X.WAT.E.F5. The sequence goes on from NZ_JAPNXR010000007.1 coordinate 19,456, forward strand.
TTATTGAGCGTATCGACACGTGCTTGATCTTGCTGCTCGATGCGAAGTGCCGCCTCTTCCAGCTCAGACTTCAACTGTCCTAAACGCTCTCGATAGTTCGCCTTAGCATTCATTAACGCGGGATGGCTTGATACATCGACAACAATATCTTGCGGTACTAAAACCACTCTTTCAAACCACTCTTTTGCATCATTATTTAAAACGACCGTCGCCAGTTCCGCTTTCAATCTTAATTGTTGGGCCAGTAAGGTATCGGCTTGTTGAGCCGACTCTAAAAACGCAGCTTTAAAACGTGTATCTTCGAGCTTAGCCAGAGGCTGTCCTTTCACCACTGATTGGCCTTGTCGCACCATGATTTCTTGGACAAGACCGCCCTCTAAACTCTGAATGGTTTGTACAGAAAGGCTAGGAACGACTTTGCCCTCGCCGATAACCACTTCTTCCAATGTTGCCCACGTCGCCCAACCAATAATCGAGACAATGAGTAGAGCACTTAGCCAAATCAGCTTACGAGAACGGAATGCCAAGTGGTTGTTGGTCCATTGAATATCATTACTCATGACGGCCTCCCTTCACCACTGAAACCGTCTTAAATCGACTCGCCCCTTTGGGTACACTTTTCTTCTGTAGAGAGAGGATATCTTTTGGCTCCCCCTCAGCTACGATTTGACCTTTGTCCAGTACAATCACTCGGTCACACATCATCAAGAATGAAGATTTGTGCGAGCTGATCAGCATTGAAGTTTCTCTTGGCATACTTTGAAGTGCATTGAAGAACTGTATCTCAGCTTGATTATCTAGCGCACTAGTAGGTTCATCCATAATCAATAATTTAGGACAGCGATACAGTGCTCTCGCTATCGCCACAGCTTGTCGTTGGCCTCCTGAAAGCAATCGCCCCCCCTCGCCGACTGGCGTTTCTAAGCCGTTGCTCAAGCGCCCCATGTAACCGTTGAGCCCTGACTGTTGCAGCGCTTGTCTTAGCTTTTCTTCATCAACGTTGGTCGCACCCAAAGTGACGTTGTCGTAAACACTACCAAAGATAAGATTAGTGGTTTGTCCAACCCATCCCATACCGCTACGCAAGACACTGGTAGGCCATAATTGCCCGTCAATCTCTTGGTAAAAAGCTTGCCCTGTTGTTGGTAAATACTGACGAGCCACAATCGATAAAAGTGTGGTTTTTCCAGCACCCGCCGCACCGACAAGACCAACTCGCTCGCCCGGCTTAATATCAAGAGAAATCTCTTTCAACGCAGGGCTTTGAGTATCAGGATAGGTAAACGTGACCTCATCTAATCTGACTCCACCAGCAAAATCACCCTTGTCGATCACTTGGTGCTTAGATTCTTCTTGCGGTAAGTCCATGATCTGGTTGAGACCTTCAACGGCAGAGCGTGTTTGTTGGAATCTCAGCATTAAAAGAGAAAGTTGGTTTACTGAGCTCGCAGCACGTCCACTCAACATCACCACCGCTATCAAGCCACCCATACTCAATAAGCCTTCAGAGATCTGATACACGCCGAATATGATCAGAGTGATGGTGACGATCTGCTGACTCGACTGAATAGAATGAGTCACAATATTAGAGTAGTGACGAGATTGAGTCTGCCATTGAGAGAGCGATGAAATCGTCTGTTCCCAACGTTTCTGAGTGATTCCTTCTGCGTTGTTTTGCTTGATGTCCGGAAGGGTTGTTAAGCAGTCAAACAGCTGTGCTTGTCTTTGTGTCGATAAACGTGCGGTTTCATCGAATGTTTTCTCTACTTTGCCTTTCATCGCAATGCTCAGCACGATCAAGACCAACATGATGGCGACGGGGATGAACATCATCGCACCACCGAGCCAGCCGATAAGGAATAGGAATAACAAGGTGAATGGCAGGTCGACTAAAGTAACCAAAGAAATAGAAGTGAAGAAATCTTTAACGCTATCGAAATCTTGAAGCTGTCTGGCAAATGCGCCTACTGATTGAGGTCGATTTTCCAATTTCATACCAAGGACTTTAGAGAACAGTTGAGAAGACAACTTGTTATCAATATAGCGTCCAGCCATGTCAGTCACAGAGCTTCGTGAGCTTCTCAATACCCAATCAAAAATAACAACAATACCAACACCTGCCGCCAGAACCCAAAGCGTGTTAAACGCTTGGTTCGGAACCACGCGGTCATACACGTTCATAGTAAAAAGAGGCACGACTAGCGCGAGCAAGTTGATCAAGAATGAAGCGATAAACAGATCTCTGTACCAGGGTTTTACTTCTTTGACGACACGCCACAACCAACGGGTGTTGGACTTATTTTCGCTGCGTTCATGGGATTGAACGCGAGCATCATCGAGAGCTTGAGCACCCACTTGCCAAACATACGATTCGACTTGAGTAACCAATTCTTTTAATGAAGTTTGTTGGTTTGAGTTGGTTTCGCAATCCAATACTTGAAAGTCGCCACCGGAACCTTGAGTGACGACAAGGGGGCTCCCTGTCGCGGAATTAACAGCAACAACGGGGAACTGACATTGAGTCAGTAATTCTTTTTTTACGTGGCTCAGAGTTAAGCCCGATTTCTCAATCGCTCTTGGGAAAAGGGACTCATTGAGCCTTCCTTCGACTAAAGGTAGGCCAGACACTATTTTGGAAGGATGGCTTCGAACATTAAAATGCTCACATAACCACTCAACACAACCTAGCCAGCTGTCTTTTTGTTCTACCAATCTAAACTTCCTTTTATAGACCGTACATCTAACTTACAGCGTTAAGTTGTTGTCATCTATCATTTTTTGTAAAATTTGTGCTTCTAATGCACTGCTACTATCACCTTGATACAAATCGTCGTACGTGACATCAGCCAGCAAGATGTTTTGTTGAACATCTTCGTCACCATTAGGCTTGATAGAAATGGTTACGCCTTCGCCCGACTCCTCGAGGTCTAAGTAATTACGAGCTTGTGCTCCAGTACTAAGATCCAAGCTACCTAGAATATTCGTCAGGTCAATCGCATCAGTGTCTGGCGACGCATCAAAATCTTGAATTACATCGTAACTTGGTGCCCCAGCACTGCCCAAACCTGATGATTCAAACACAAAATTGTCCGATCCTGTACCGCCAATCAGCAAGTCGTTATCGTCTGTTGCGGTAATCGTAGAGTCTCCTTCAGCAACAAATTCAACCGATACCGTTTGAGGCAACCCTACCGCTTGGTTGTTGCCTATCTCAGCAGAAGGTTCGATGGTGAGTTCAAATGGGTCAACGCCATCATAACCGCCAGTAATTGCTAAATTAGGTACATCTGCTAAATCCACCACATATTGACCATCAACCATAGAGCCGTGTGAGAACGTCAAACCTGCGGGAATATCATAAATAGTAATGAAGCCCACTTCTGAATCGGCAGGATTTACAAGAGAAAGGTCTAAACCAAGAGGAATCGTGCCACTTGCTTCAGCCACAATTGAAGAGTATTCAACGCTTAGTAAAGGCGCATCCGGTTCTGGTGTAATGATAAGCGTCATGTCTTGTGAGCTTGGGTCACCCGTGTCGACCACTAACTCGCCAAGTACGGTATTTTGATCAACCGTTCGGCCGGTAATCGTAATGTCGAGATTACCAAACGCATCGCCCGCAAAGAATTCTAGTTCATCAACAGAACTTGCTTTAACGAGAATCGTCGCCTGCGCAATATCGCCAACACGGATAAACGAGCTGGTTTCTGAGCCAATTCGAATTCGATCTAATCCGACTAACCCTGACGGATCCGAAGTTGCATTAACCGTTACGGTAATAGATAAGAATTCATCGCTGTTGGTTTCAAAACTATTGGCATCAAGTGGGATAGCAATGCCATCATCTTCACTTCCAGTGAGCTGTTCTGGTAAATCGAAGAACTCAACTTTATCACCAATTGGGTTCACACCAACGGTAAAGTCAGATTCGGTATAGCGGATTTCAGTGGTGCCGATTTCTTGAGTGATTGCCTCAAGTACCAGGTTCATGTCACCACTGAAATCTCTTGGCGGCATAATCACTAAGTTAGCCAACTGGCTTGGATCTAATTGCCACTCATAGGTAGGGTTTCCATTGAAGGTACCGCCATCTGCGCCGTTGTTTGGAACCAACTCATATGAGTCCCCAACTTTTATCGCAACGACAGCCCCTTCAGGTACACCTTTTAGTGCCAAAGACATATTTTCAGAGCCATCTTGGTCAATCAGCTCCGCGCTCAGCGATGACAATGAAATGTAGTTATCTTCGTCACCTACTATATCCTCTGTCACCAAGTTTGCCGCATCAGCAACAGGTTCAACGGTGATCGTCACCACGGTCGTTTTATCTTGCGTATCCGTTTCAGTCACGCAATCCGCTTCATCGGTAATATTGGCGGTTACTGTTAAGGTGATTTCGCCACTGTAATGCTCAGGTGGTGTTACCAACACATCACTCAAGCGGCTAGGATCGGTTACGGTCCAAGTACCATTGCCGTTATCAACCAACAAGCCAGTATCAGCAGGGCTCTCCGATAGCATGCCACCATTTGATACCGTAATCGTCAGAGAGTTAACGGTTTCTTTACCAGTAGCGCTATTGCCTTCGCCCGTGATTAACTGACCATCTTCAACGCTATCGCCAAGAACGAGTTCGAGATTAAGGTCTGTCGCGATATCTTCTTGGATTGTTGTCGAATCTGTAGCCACGGTAATGTCATCCACGACTGGTAACACCTGAATGCTAATCGTCTGTTGTGTTGTTACTGTTTCGCCGTTACACGGTGAGGTTTCAATCGTCTCTATCGTGAAATCAATACATCCAGCGAAATCCTCATCCAATCCAGTTAACGTCAGTTTCGAGAGACCATCGGCAGTAATCGAGTAACCGACTACTTCGCCAGATGCGTCATATTCAGCAATAACGCCATCACCAGAAATCTCGACACCCTCAGGAAGAGAATCGGCAGGAATATAGAAAGAGATCGTATTGTCTGGATCACTGGCTACATTGGTATTGAGCAAGCCCGTAAGATCGATATCTTCCCCTTCTGGTGTCTTAATCTCGCCATCCGGTTGAATCGGGCTTGGCGGACCTACAGGGTCACAAGAACCGCCACCGCCGTCATGGCCAGTGATCTGAATTTGGAATGAAGTATCAATATACTTCGAATCTTCACCATCAATGACACGAGCACGCACCACAATATCTAACACAGGTGTGTCACTTGGGCTGGAGATCGTCATACCGCTCAAGATCTCTTGTGCCAACTCTTGAATAGAGTCACTCGTCAGGCCATTGGCGGAGATAATCCAGTTTCCTGAAACATCTTGAGCGGCTCCGTTGGGGTGATCGATAATCAGCGAATAGCCATCAGGCACATCGATCAAGATATAATCTAAGTACTCTGAGCCATCGATATCAGCGTCAACAAAAGTAACCGCATCCGACACGTTGACTGGAGAACCGTCCTCACTGAGGTATAGCTGACCAGAACTTTCCAAACGAGTATCTGACTCGACCCTTGCATCTACAGTGACACTGATTGATCCTGAAATATCCTTTACATCAGTCGCGCCTGTCGGTGAAGTGTCGGTAACTTCATAGGTAATTGGGATCGAAAATGTACCGCTCAAATCTTCAGTAGCGGTGACGGATAGTCTTCCGCTACTTAAAAGCTCGGACAGTGTTGGCGTCGTAGAGTCTAGTAAACTTTCTAAATCTAACCCTGAAACCGATACATCAATAACGCTACCATCAAAATAAAGAGTCAGATCAGCAGGAAGACTGTCAATCACATACCCCGTTAAAGACTCACTCCCATCAACATCTTGATTCACTGATGGCTCTAGATTCAATCCAATTTGACTGTCTTCAATACCTTGAGTGCTGACTGTTTGACCATCTTCTTGATCAACAACGGGCGCTAACTCTACTTTCAACGTCATCGGGAACTCACCCGAATCACCATCAGGCTCTGTTGAAATAGCAATAACAGTTAGCTCTAACTCGCCACTGAAATCAGTAACAGGCTTGAGGTATAGGTCATTCAGTTGAGCGTTAGAGACTTGGAATACCGGCCCTGTCACATCATCAACATACGCGATCGTCAGCGACACTGGCTCACCCAACGAATCCACTAACAAGGTGCCGTCAGGGATATTGGTCAGAAGTATATTGATCTCTTCTGAAACGTCGTCATCAGAAGTTTGAACCACAAAATCAAGTCGAATCAGACCATCTTCATTGAGAACAGATTGGTTGCTGATAACTTTAGTATCACTGTCATATTCCCAGTGTGCATTACCTCCGTCCACGACGTTAGGCTCATCCACCACACCTTTGAGGAAAATATTGATGGTTTTAGTGTCGCTAAGCGCAGTCACATTAACAGGGTCTAACGAGTCAATTGTCGATTCATAAGAAACGGCAGTCACGTTAATAAATAGGTCTTCCGTAAAGGAGCTGATGTCTTCTTTTGGTATTAAATAAGCGGTGCCGTTCTCTATCGCTTCAGCAGAAACGAGATAAGTATTAGGACCAATTAGATCAAATAATCCGCCTTGAATCGCCCAGCCATCTTGTACTTCAATTTGATAACTCAATGATTCAGAACCATCGGTATCAGTCAACGCACCATTGATTACGTTCTTTAAGAAGATGTTTTCATCTTCAAGACCTTTGTAATCTTTAACAGATAAAATGGGAGTGTCCGCATCCGGTGAGATCTCAACGACTACAGTATTAACAATATCGGCAGTTCTATCATCAGGGTTAGCGAAGGTGTTTCCCGCTTCGGTTGCAATCGCAGTGATATCAAACTCGAATCGACCCGCAAGGTTTTCATCGGCTCTAATTTCCATCTTATCGATTTGAGCTTGGGTGTACTCTTTGCCCTCTTTAACCGCGTTACCGTTCAAGGTGATATTCAGCCCATCTGGAATGCCACTAATGGTGTAAGACAATTCTTCAGATGTGTCTTGGTCAACCAACTGAGCGGTGATATCCAATTTAATGGGGTCTGCGTCATCTTCCACTGATTGATAAGTAAATTCAGAATCTGACCAATCCGGCGCATCTGCCACGGGTAAAACAGAAACAGCAACGTCAGCAGTCAACTCTTTGGGAATGGTGTCAGTACTAATGATGGCGTTGATCGCTAGAATAACCGTTGAGGTCGTATTCGATTCATGGAGTGCAGGTCGATAAGTTAACTGACCATTCGGGCCGGTAAACTGACTGTCAATCGCCTTTAACTGATTGCCTGAAAGCGTCACCTTGCCATCAACCACTTGAAGCAATACACCATCTAAATACAAGCTACCGCCTTGCAAAGAAGCTTCAGAGAACTCAATAGCAGTAACGGTTTCGCTTTGGTCCACATCTCCAGTAGAAACGCTCACAACGATAATCGCGTTGTTATCTTCTGTAGTTTCAGAATCTTCATAACGAATAAAGCCTTCGCTATCATCCAATATGAGCTCTGCGTTACTTATTACTTCATCACCATCTGCATCTCGTACCAAATAGTCAATATCATCGATTATTTTAGGGTTAGTAGGATCTGTCGATACGTTTGGATTCGTGGTTAGTTGGTAACTACCATCAGGAGAAAGAGTAAACTGACCATAAGTAGATCCACTATCATAGTCGTTGATAAGATTGATCGTGATAGGAGTACCGACATCATCAAAGGTATACGTGACATTTCGATAGGTGAAGCTAATGATTTCCGCACCATCTGCACCTGCAAACTCTTCCGTTAAGAACTGTCCATTGAGATCATCGCCCTCAACCATTTCAATCGAACCGCTTCGAGAGGTCGGAACCGCATCCGTAACGTTGACTGAATAGATAGCAGGATCAGAGCTGTCACCATCGACATCAGTGACAACCAATTCAAAATTCACAGCTAGGTTGTTTTCACCATCACCCGTTGCATGATCGAGCGGTGCATACAGATTGAACTCTGTAGTACCATCGTTGTTAAAACGAATTCGGAAGATATCGTTACCTGACGAATCTTGAGCGTAATACCAACCATCGGCATTCACTTCTTGCAAAGATATGGCTCGCCCACCACTGCTATAGCCAAGCGCATCAAAAGCAGCGGTATTAATTGACACTGATGCGATATCATCTGAGCCTTGGATAATTGATATCGATGGACTCGGTTCTTCAGTACCAGCTTGTTCATTGTCACCAATGAGGCCGTCTTCATCGACAGATATACTACCTACAGTTGAGAATTCAGGGTCCTTACCGTCGTATATTTTGATGTCGGATTCTTGCGTATCTCGAGAACCATCTGAGTCAATAGTGACGATAGAAGCTGGAATTGTCAGCTCGGTATCTTTTAAACCTAAGCCATGATCAATGGACTGATAGAGCTCAATAACTACATTTACGTTTGTTGAGCCATTCGCTTCAAGGCTAAAATCATCTGGTAACTTGATTTTGAAGACAGCATCGCCATTACTAAGGACTGCATCAAAGGTTCCATTACCGTTATCACGCCAAGTCAGCACTTCACCATTGCTGGTTACTGCTACACCATCGCTATCAAGAACAGCTTGCCCCGTAGTCACATCCAAACCTAAGAAAACCAGCGGGTCATTACCCGCGGTAACAGCCAGAGTCACATTCGCTGTTGAACCTACTCCCGACGGAGTGCTATCAGCAACAGGAATTTCACTCAGTTCAACCGTTCCGGAACCAATCGTTGGTTCACCGCCATCAGTCACTGATACATTCAAGGTTAATTTGGTTTCATCATTGTCATCATCTCTGGCGGTAACAACAAATGGAAGTTCGTCTGTAATGTTATCTTGGTCGAGTCCCTTAAAGAGTTCAAAAGTATAAGTAACATCAGTATCCGCCTCACCTGACGGAGAGGTAAAGCTCAAGGTGAATGCTTTATTGTCAGCACTTTCAGAACCAACATAGCCAGTAAGTTCACTTCCATCCGCAGAGACAACATAAATGATCTGTACACCGCCACTGAATAACTGCGGCTGATCTCCCACATCGAAAAAGACTGACTCCACAAAATCACTCCCGACGTTGAGATTAAAAATACCAGTATCAGAAACACTTCCGTGAATAAGATCAGATTCGTCCACAGCAGCATTGCTAGTTGAAGTTAGTACCGGGTCGACTCCATCTTGGATAATCCAATCGAATTGCCCTTGCTCTAAAGCAGTACCATCTAAATCTTCTCCATCGATGATAAGTGGTAGGGTAATAGAATCGTTGCTGATTAGGTGGTTTATAGGCTGTTCTAACACTAATGTGACGTCTGCTAGAACATCAATACCACTAGCAACCGCACTCAACGTTAGTGTGAATATCGTTTCACCATTTGCTTGTGCGGTAATCGTTTTACCATCATTGGCTAACGTGTAAGTTAGAGGAAGCTCCTCATCCCCAGTCGTTAAGCCCAAGGCGTTTAGCTGCATCAGGGTATTGGCATTAAATACAATCGAGGTGGGATCTGGATTGTCTGAACCTGCGGAAACAGTAAACTGACCGACGACAGTTTGGACTCCATCAGATACGTCACCTTCCGTACTGGTCGTTGTCCCATCTACCACTAATCCCGCATCACCATCGAAAATATCGATAACCGCAGTGCCATTTCCGAAGTCGTTACTGCTATCGCCGGCGACATAGTTGAAACTAATGTTTTGAGCTACGGTGTGATCTAAGTTTCTGTTGGCGACAAACGTCCAGTGACCATTTGCAAAAACGGTTAAAACACCTTCATCAAGAGTAAAAGAAACTGGCGCACTACCGGATATTGTTTGTGTCGTTCCATCAACTTCAACACTTTTTATTGTCAGCTGTGTATCAAGGTCGATATCATTATTCAATACATTTCCTGACGTGACCTCACCTTCTATCACATCATAAGACTCATCGAAAATTAACGGCTCCGAATCTTTGATTACAATGGGTAGATGGCCAATTACTAACTCTGTGGTGTTGTCCGCGTCAGTTTGTAAACCTTCAATAACCAGTGCAGTCTGAATTGAATCTAATCCTGCTTCTTGGTCAATCGCCTTATAGAAGTTGATATTTACGTTGCTGCCAGATATAGCAGCATCGAATACAGTTTCGCCATCGCTTCGTGTTCCAACAAGGCTTTGTTTGTCAGCCGATACCGCTATGGTGATGGATAGGCCTTGAGAGGTTAATGACTCAGCTAGACTTTGATCATCACCAAACGAGAAGTCTGCAAAATCGATGCGAATATCTGATGTTTGTGTTTCATCGCCAAAAATACCGATGACGTTTTCCGAAAACACCACAGACTCAGGAAGAATAATCGTCGGCATGTCATCGATGGCTTCGTTGCCGACGGTATTGAAAACTTTTGCGTCAATCGTCCATTCAGCAGACGAATCTAGGGCAGAAATATCAATATTCTCCACCAGCCAGTTACCCGCAGAATCAACAACACCTTCAAAGACTAGAGTCTGAGCCCCGTCGCTTACTTCAATGTAAACTGGCAGTCCTTCTGCAACATTGGTTGTACCCTGCATGGTTGTAAGTTGGCCACTACGAAACGCCAAAATACTAAAGCCATCTAACGTATCAATATCAATAACAGGCGAAACGGTATCAATAACAATTACCCCTGAACTATTGACTGCGGTCGCTGGGTTACCTGCGATATCAATAGTTTCAGCCTCGATGGTAATACTGCCATCAGCAAAGCTCGTTAAATCGACGCCTTCCACAGACCAAGTACCATTGACTACCGTTGCCGTCAGAACGATAACATTGGTGGTGCTGTCTGAAATACGGATATTGACCGTTTGACCATCCTCAACATTTTGCACGGTACCAAAGAATTTGGCAGATTGGATTTCGAAACTGTTGAGAACACCATCCCCGCCATCATCAACACTTGCTGTAATACTCGCAAGCGTGTCCTTAACGATGGTATCGGTCGCTGTTGTAGGGTTTCCTGCAATATCTACGGTACTAGCAACGACAGTGAGATCACCTTCGGCAAAGCTAGAATAATCTTGAGAAACTAGTGTCCACGTGCCGCCTGAAACGGTGGTTGTGTATTCTTGTGTGAGACCTTGGCTGTCGGTAATAGAAATGCTTATCGTCTGGCCATCTTCGACATTGGCAACAGTACCTACTAAGGCTCCATTCTCGACTTCAAACTTGTTATAAAACTCGTCACCAAAGCCATCAAAATCGACTTCGATTGTGGCTAGGGTGTCTTTGATTGTGGAATCGTTAGCGGTAATGCTATTTCCAAAGTCATCAGCAATGATCGCATCGACCTTAAGGTCACCTTCCGCGAGCGAAGAAAGATCGACGCCGTCGACGACATAAGCTTCGTCATTTGTGATTGCGGAAGTGGTGACTGTGTTGCCATTAACATCGGTGATGGTCAGAACAACAGTACGCCCGTCTCGAACATCCACAGCCGTGCCCGTAATCGTGACACCTGGTACTTCGAACTGGTTTTCGTAACCGTCACCGCCATCTAATATATCGACGGTTAATATTGCGCTAGGTAACAGCGCATCTAGGTTGCCATCGTTTGAATTGGTGTCTTCTTCTTCATATTCTGTGGGACGAGTATCAAAGCCCGCGTCTGCGAATGTTTCGTCTAGTGTGGAGCGAACATAAGCAATAAAAGAAGCGCTAGAGCTGGGCTGATCGTTGACAGAGTTCTGTTGCTGAGGTGCGCTTTCAAGATTGTTAACGAGTTGGGAGACCACCTCTTCCAACTGTTGCTCAACAGCGGCAATTTGCGGCTCAGTGAGAGGCTGAGTTTGGTCCAAATTCTGAGGTTCAATACTCACAACTTGCACACCTTCAACTTTGGGTTGTGATGCGGGCACTTGAAGCCAAGTACCATCTGCAAGCACCTGCCAAACAACGCCACCAACTTCGATATATAAAATAGGATCCATCCTAAACCTCTTCCTTACAAAAACGCTGACATTGAGAACATCAATTGACTCAATAAAAGGGGAGAAAAATCAGCAAACAATCTCTTATTAATACTAGCAAAAAACAAATCTTTAACAGTTAATTAATTATCACTGATACGCTGTAAAGTAAATCGATATGCTGTGACTTGCATTCAGTTATATGTTTTGTCACACAATACACCTTATGAATGTGTCATAATCTTGAAATTCAAGCGTTATTTTCAAGGAATATCATGACTGCTACGAACTATCTCAACGAATTAAATCAAAAGTATCTTGCAACTCATAAAGCCAAAGAAGACTTCTTTTGGGATACTTACATGGGGATAAGTGACGACCATAATGGGTCAACACAAGCGCAAACTCAGTGGACCGAATTTCTTAGCGCGGCTGAACAGATAACCACTATCGAAAAGCACATTTCCGCCATTGACGAAATTCAAGACGCGGAAGAAAAAGAGAGCACATTAACTGGACTAAATGGCTGGTTAGCAACCTTTAAATCTCACGCGATCGAATCTCAACAATCTCAGAAACTGAAAGCCGACCTCATCAAATTCGAAGCAGAGCTGTTTGAGAAAAAACAAAATCACGTAATGACTTACGTCAATGAGGCAGGTGAAGACACAGAAGGCTCGTTGCCCGTTCTGGGCTCTACAGTTAGAAGCAATAGTAATGAAAAGGTCAGACTTTCTGCACACCAAACATTACTCGATTTAGAACAGTGGCTGCTGGCTAACGGCTTCATTGAACTGATCAAAAAACGTAACCAATTTGCTCAGTCACTGGGTTTCAACACCTTTTTTGATTACTCAGTAGTTAAAACTGAACAGATGACAACAGAGCAACTATTTACGATCTTGGACGACTTCGACGCACGTACGCGTGACAGCCATCAACAAAGCCTAGCGAACTTAGCTAAGCAGAAAGGTGAAAGTGCACTGCAAGCTCATAACTTTACCTACTCTTTTGCTGGTGACGTTATGAATGACTTAGACCCGTATGTTCCCTTCTCAAAATCACTGAGACGCTGGATAGAGTCTTTTGGTCGCCTCAACATTGAATACTCTCAAGCGACATTGAAACTCGATTTGCTTGATCGTAAAGGAAAATACCCTAACGGTTTCTGTCATGGTCCTATCCCTTCTTTCTATGACCAAGATGCTTGGGTTGCGGCTCAAGTTAATTTCACGAGCAACGCTAAGCCCGATCAAATAGGCAGTGGCTATGATGGGATTAACACACTATTTCACGAAGGTGGTCACGCGGCGCATTTTTCTAATGTAAAAATGAACGCACCTTGTTTCTCTCAAGAGTTTGCGCCGACTTCGATGGCTTATGCTGAAACACAATCCATGTTCTGCGACAGCTTGTTAAATGACGCTGACTGGCTAAAACAGTACGCTCTAAATGCGGACGGGCAACCTGTGCCAGATGATCTAATTAAAGCCATCATCGACAATAAACAGCCCTTCCGAGCTTACCAAGAACGCAGCATTCTTGTAGTTCCATATTTCGAGCGAGCCCTGTACGAATTAGCTGATGAAGACCTCACGCCTGAAAAAATCACGGCACTTGCTCGTAGCAGTGAAAAGGCAATTCTTGGATTGGCTTGCAGTCCTCGTCCACTGATGGCGATCCCTCACTTATTGTCTGATGAAGCATCTTGCTCATACCAAGGTTATCTATTGGCTCATATGGCGGTGTATCAAACACGAGCTTATTTCACCGACAAGTTTGGTTACTTAACAGATAACCCAGAGATCGGGCCTTTGTTGGCGAAACACTATTGGCATAAAGGCAATAGCGTGAACCATAACGGTACAATCGAAAGCCTGACTGGGGAAGGTTTTAATGCCAAATATCTCGCTGACGAGTGTAACTTATCACCGCAAGAAGCTTGGGCTATTGAAGAGCAAAAGATTAAAAAGCTGTCGACAAGAGAACGAGCGCCAGTCACCGATTTGAATGCAAAGATATCGATCGTGGATGGGGCGACAGAGTTGGCGAATAATGATGAATCAAACAACAAGATGTGTGATGAGTTTGAGCAATTTATCGTTGGGCAATACGGTCGATAGCAATAGTCGATAATAACAATAGTCAACAATAACAGTCGATAGATTGTGTTTGAGCCTCAGTAACAAAGGTTGAGCTCAAGACTGAAACGGAAAAAGGACGATAATCTATCGTCCTTTTTTATTCAGCTTTGGATCTATACCGTGACACATGCCGAGCGAGTTTCAGTATTAAACTCAACATCAACAGAATCAGCGCTTCTTAGTGATTTTCGATGAATGCCAAATACCTGCCCCGTCAAAACAATATAAAACTTCTCTGTTTTGAGTAATTTCCAAGCTTCATCAAGAGATTCAGCATAAACCTTGTTCTTGAGATCTTGTGGGCGAGTACCTGCAACTCTTCCATGTTTACGTGCCAATTCAAATAGTCCGTTTCGATTCGGTTTACATGTAAACAGGGTATCATTTCCGTAAATAACACCCTTGGCAGTAATGTTCTTAACCATTACATTTCTCCAAATAATAATTCCACTCATAACACTTGAGTGGCATACCACATGTCGATTTGTGGATGCTTAAACTGCATAAAGAAGAGAATATGGCGTAACGACCGGGCAAGCGATTACACCATAGCAATCAAATTCAAAGCTCTTAGAAGTAGTAATAAGCTGCTGCGAATACGTGTGTTTCTTCGTCGTATTGCGCGCTAGTTTCGCCTATACGGTAACCGTCTAGATCTTGCTTGATATCGATACCCATGTCAGCGTTATCAGAGATACGGTACATTGCAGCGATGTTGATGTAAGAAGCGTCTACATCCGCTTGGCCGTCAAGTTCGTTGTTGCTTGATGCGTAACCCGCTGCAATTGTTAGGTCTTCAGAAACTGTGTAGCCACCTGAAACGTAGTAACCTGTGTTCTTAACAGAGTCACTCTCTTCAATCCAAGAGTTCACACCTAACTTAAGAGCGCCGACTTTCAAGTTACCTGTTACCGTGTAAACTTCATAATCAGCTTCGTAATCACGGTTTTCGTAACCTGCGTATAGGTTGAACACTTCTTGCTCTAGACCGATGTAACCGTTCACGCCTTTGTCGAAGCCTTCATCGTTGCGAGAGTCTTTCGTTTCGAAGTAAGAGATACCGTAAGCAATGCCGCTTGTTGCACCTTGGAATTTAACAACGTTAAAGCCGTCAGAAGCATCACCAGCAGAAGCGCCAAACTCGTAAGTGTTGTCACCTGCGCCATCAACTTTATCTAGTGCTGTATCGTTTTCCCAACCGAATGAAGCGATACCGAAACCAGTATCAAAACCAAGCCACGCTTTATCTACATCTGTTGCAGGGCCCGTATCGATACCGTTTGTCCACTTGTAGTTAGCTGAATCATTCGCTGAAACGTTATTGTCTGTCGTGTAGTTAACCATCATGTCAGTTTCGAAGTAACCAACAATACGGTTGTTACGGTAGTTTACGGCAAGAGTAAGACCCGTTGCCCAGTCATCGTAGAACGCTTTAGAACCCGTGTCGTAGTAACCACCAACACCGAAAGAGCCTGATACTGAGAATTGATCTTTGTGCATTGAATCGAATGCAAACATGTCTTCGTTTTGGCTGTTCTGGCTGCTTGTGTTTACAGCAAAAGCTGAACTTGAGATGCTCGCAATCGCAAGTGCTACTAATGTCTTTTTCATGATAACCACTACCTGTCTATATTGATTTGGCCTTGTTAATCCGGCCTTTTGGAGTGGTGCTATTGTTCAAAAATTTCGTATATTGATATACCGTAAAATTACTGAAAATTTTATAGTTTTGGTGAATTAAATTACATAATGATATGTTGATATGGCTTTTATATAGAGAAGCGCAAGCCGAGCGTAAACCCAATGTCGGTGCTGTTGTCCATATTACGGATGTTTTCGATCATTAAAGCTTCAATGGCGAGTTGATTAAAACGATATCGATAACCAACAACCACTTCATTGGAAGGTTCTGAGAAATCTGGTTCATCCGTTGCCCACCCTTGATAATTTAAAGACTCAACTAACAAACTGTGCCGAGCATTAAACATATACTCATACCCTAATGCCCAACTTGCGCTGAAACCCTCTAAACTAACTAGGTAGTCATCACCGTTACGGTGAACCAAACCTACCGTTGAAAAAAAGTTATGTCTTAAAGTGATAAAGCTGTAGTTAAGTTGGACGCCTTGTTCGAAGCTAGTTCTGGCAAACTGGCCACTTTTTACGTTGTTGTAAAATAAAGAGCCACCAGCAGAGAGCGACATCGGCCCTCTAGAATGCAACAGAAGCTCATTGTAAAAAGTCAGCGCATTGGTCAAATCATCACCCTCAAAGTCAGACACATGCACACCTGCATTATGAAAACCCATGGTGAACTGATCTTCCGCCACTTCATCACGGCCATTTTGCCCAATACCAAACAGATCGTGAAAACCCATCACAAAGCTGTCTAAACCATTATCTTTTGCAGTCACAACTCGATAATCCAGCTCCGCTTTCCAAACAGGAGATGCTTGCCATTGAACTGCTATATTTGACTGGTTTTGATAATAGTCGAGCGAATACGCACTCGTGTGTGCCCATATACTGGCTTGGGTATAAGAGGACTTGAACTCAATAGTCCCCACCCTTTTGGGCTGAGCAGAACGAAGTTGTGTTGAAAGCACATTTGAATGAATAGGTGACTGCGCATAGACAAACATTGGGGATGCGTTCGCGCTTGCAGCAGGATGAAAAAAAGTCAGTATCGAGACTGAAAGACTCAGTAACGCCCTTAAACTTATCAAAGTGTTTACTCGGTTGTATAAATGCCCGATTTTATTAAAAAACACCGTTCAATTAATGCAGTAGATCTACCGCTTATCATCCTAACATTTAGATTAAAGAGTTATAAAAAAACGAAAACTAGAACCACTCGAAAATGTAAACATCTTATCTTGCACTGTGCTTTGCGAACGCATAGTCTTCGGGATATTAATCTGATGAATATATTGCTAAAGGAAAGATGTGTCTGCTACTAACCTAAGTTTTGAACAGTTATTGATGAAGCAATCCTCGACCCTCATCAATAGTGATCCTAAGTGTTTTCAAGCCACTTGGTCAGAAGCGAGCTTTGATGTGCTTGATTGGTTTGGCATTGATCGTTTGACACTTTACCCAAATTCAATGGTTTTGGTCGAAGATGGCAAAACATTCTCCGTATCCAAAAAACACATCCCACCAGTCAATAAACAGAGCCTCATTGGTGGCAACTATCTTGATTATTTGAAGTTGCTAAAGACCAACGAAACTTATCTCGCATTCTCGAAAGACGAGCTTAAGAACACTCAGAATTACGTATTAAAGCAACTGTATAAAGAAGGCGGCCGATGGCACTGCATCATACCTCTACAGCTCTTTAATCAACGTTGGGGAGCACTATCTTTCACCAACTTCCATGACACTGACACCAACTTCGACCTAGAAGATATCAAACGCCTGAAGTTGGTCTGTGAAGTTTGGCTTTGTTACTGGCAACATTCGACCTTAGCAAGAACACTGAAACAAACTGAGAACCGTTTAGAAGACGACAGTGACAAACTGTTATTGCTGACGAAAAAACAGACCAAGGTTTTGGCACTTATTGCCCAAGGCCTAAGTGCGAAAGAATGTGCGGAACAGCTCCACCTAAGCCCTCGAACTATAGAGTCACATAAGTACAGAATGCTTGGATTACTCGATTTGAACAACCACAATGACCTTCTTCAGTTCGCGTTGCGTAATGGGCTAGGTATTGCAGAAAGCATGCACACGACACGCTAAAACAAAGTGTTAGGTGCCTTTGGCTATCTGAAACTGCTACATATTTGAACGGGTATGTCTGAAGCTACGGTGTTTTGAGGCTAGATACTTATCCCGTTACGTATGCCTGAACTCAATAGCACCCGCTACTCGTTACCTTCACTCAAAGCAAACTTGATCTCGTCAGAAGAGAAGCCTTTACGGCTCAACATCGCATAAGCCTTTGAACGCTCTTTGTGATCCTTAAGATCATAAGATTTCTTCTGCAACTGTTCTAAACAAGAAGAGTAAAAATCTAGCTGCTCTTCGTTAATTAATCGGTCGACCAATTGTGGCAATTCAGTCGTGTCGATTTTTCGCTGTCTGAGCTCTTGCTGAATCGCGGTCAAGCCTTTGCCCTTGCGAGCGTACTTGAGTACTTCTTTCTCTAAATCGGCTTTCTCAGCCTTGATTTGGATATTACTTTTTAGTTCATGCGCTTGTGAGTGCTGGTCAATCGCAACTTTTACTTGCTGATAGCTAAAACCACGCTTTTGCAGCGTCGCAACCAGCTTTTCACGACTCATGGTAAAGCTTGTGTAGTAATGGTTGATTCGGTCTATCAAGATAGTTTGTTCATCAATAGACTTTTCGAATGACACCTTATGAATCGCATCAGAAATCACTGAGTCCGTCAGGCCCTTCTTCTTCAGTTTTTCGACAATATATCGAGAACCAAATTCACCAGAGAACGCTTGTTCCACGAATTGTTCAGCAAACACTTGGTCAGACTTAAGGTACCCAAAGCCTTTCAGAGTACCCAAAGTTTCATCGATCCATTCTTGATTGTCGGTTTTCACTTTCAGCTTTGCAATCAGCTCGCTTTCCGTCATATCTCGCTGAGTTAAATGCCACATCGCAGAGTTCATGACGCTTTCAATTCGGGTCGCTTTTCTTACCGTTGTATTTCTAGTATTCGTTTTTTGCTGTGAATCATCCATTCGATTTCAACTGTCCAAACTAAGCCTACCCCATCATAACGTAATTCTAAGGTGGGTGAAGTGACATAAAAGAATGAAGCTCAATTTAAACTGACAGCCAATAAAAATGGACGCTTACTCAGCGTCCATTTAATTTCACATTAAGAAAAAATCGACCTTAAGCCGTACTTAATTCTTTTCGGATTAGCTCTCTTCGTGATTGTAAACATGTACATCGCGTTGAGGGAATGGAATCGTGATGCCTTCTTCATCGAAGCGTTTCTTCACGGTTTCCGTCACATCCCAATACACATCCCAGTAATCGTCGGTTTTAACCCAAGGTCTTACTACGAAATCAACAGAAGATGTATTCAACGTATGAAGCTTGATCATATGCTCTGGCTTTTTAAGTACTAGAGGGTGCGCAATGATGATGTCATTCAATACCGCTTTTGCTTTATCGATATCATCGGAATAACCAATGCCAAACACCATGTCCACACGTCTCACACGCTCTGCTGTGATGTTGTTAATAACGTCACCCCAGATCTTGTTGTTCGGAATAACCAAACGTTGGTTGTCAATGGTTTGGACGGTTGTCGATACTAAGCTCATGTCTTTTACTGTGCCTTGCACGCCAGCAACTTTAACCATGTCACCCACATCATAAGGGCGGTAGATCAAGATCATCAAACCTGAAGCAAAGTTAGACAGCGTATCTTGCAATGCAAAACCAATGATGACACCCGCAACACCGAAACCCGTTAATAGTGGTGCTAACTCAATCCCTATTTGAGAAAGGGCAATCAGCAAACCTATAAACACGACCGCTTTAGATGCGATGGATACAAAGAAATCCTGCATCAGTACGCTGAAGTCCATTTTAGAGTGCGAGACACTCTTACGAACGGTCTTGCGGGCGACGTTAGCAATAAGGCGAGTTATATACAAAATACCGAGAAACAGAGCGAGTTTAACGATAAAAGAAGGGGTATTTTCGAAAGCCCATGAGCTGAACGAACGTAACCAACCATCGAGCAGTTCAAGTGCGACATCAACATCCAACACGTCAGCGTTGATATCACCCGTCGTAGCCAAAAGCACACGCTTGTAAGAGGTCACATCCACGCCATACGGTTCCATTAACGTGATGGTCTCTTCTAAGCTCGCCACCATAACACTGGTTCGCTCGCTGAATCGTTCAAGCTCCTTTTTAATGACCGCTTTCTCTTCTTCACTGACGAAGGACAGACGCGCTTCTAGATCTTGTCGCTGTGTGTCGGTGTAAAGAATGGCATTAGTCAGATATTTAGAACGACCAACAAGTGCCGTTTTAAGTTCACCTTCCGGTACAGCAACATCCACACCACGCTCTTTCGACCAATCTAATGTCTTAGCAAGCTGCTGATAATAGACATCCATCATCCCGATTCGTTTTTGAATGCGTAACTCAAGACGTTTTTTAACATCACCTTCAGCCGAACGGTTTTCTTTGCTCATTGAGATGATTTTAACTTCATTCAATGACAGCAATTTTTGTAAGAGTTCAACCTGCTGAGCAAGAGTGACATCAAGCCCCTCTTTTTTATCTGACGACAGTTGTGAAAAGATCTCTTCGCGTAAGGCTTGGTTCTTACGCCTTAATATATCTTCAAGAAAGGGTTTTTCAGCATCGTGCGCCGTTTCTAGTGTTGCCAGATCGAGCATTAACTGATCTTGTGCTACTGCTATTTTTTCCACGCTTTGCGCAAAACTTCCGAATGCGACAAACGCCAACATTAAAAATAGACAACGCCAAACCTTCATCATATTAATTCCTATTAATGTCTAAATTGACCCTCTAAATAGTAGTAAAAAGAATATGGATAACAAGCATTTAAACGTATGTTATGTTAAAAAATCGCAAAATATCAGCTCGTATCTAATATTTGAGAGTTCCAATCCCCTCTTATGACCTGTAAAGTACGCAACCAACAAAGAACAACGGCCAATACTTCTTCTCAGGCGCATGTACTAAAACGCCTAAAATCCGATGTTGGCACACAGCAAGAGAGCATAAAATGAACAACGAACTTGATATTATTGAGACGCTAGAAGAGCTAGAACAATTCCTAATTTCAGTGGAAGCGGGCGGCTTAGGTCTTGAAGGCGTTGAAGGCGTAGGTATGGCAACCAATAACTCTGATGGTCGTCATTTCGTTGCAGTATTCAACAGCAGTCACAAGGTTTTGCTTGCTCGCTGGATCACTAAAGAAGTATTCGAAAATGGTAAAGACTTAGTTCGCAACGGTCCTCGTCGTACTCACTAAGTAAACCGAGCAAAGCCTTTGAGTTGCGAGCACTAAGCTCTGATGGAAAAAGCCCAATTCAGTTTCTAACGAGCAATTGGGCTTTTTTGTGTCTGCTATTTACTTAATCTTTTTCAAACAGAACCAAACTGCCCCTCATATATGCGCAACAGGCGCTTAAAAGCGTTACTTTGAAAAAAGTCACCTTGGCTAGAAACAGTCACCTTTGTAAGAAACAAGTCCCTTAGTTAGAAAACGGTTATCTTGATTAGAAAACGACTACTTTGGTGATAAATAGAGTCACGTTGATGAGAAAAACAGCGGTCAGAGAAAAATAACAAATTATTATGAACTTAAGCCGATACTTGATGCCTCACTCGCAAGGTTTGGCACTTATGCATCCCTTTTGCTTTGACAATTTTATGACTTGTAGCTCAGAGCAAAGTTATCTAAGCTAGCCACAATTCAACGAGCTCGCTTTAGCTGCTAACGACTAACGACTAACTGATTCGATTACTGACTGATTTGCTGAATACACCATTACTTTTCTTATCTAAACAGAACCGCCGACAAAAGCATTCGCTTTGGGCGCTGTTCCTTACCGGACTGGTTATCGTAACCTGTCTGGCGAGTACGCTGTCTACAAACAAAGTAACCTCTTCAGCTTCCTTAATTGGACAGTCAATACTTGTCGGCGCAGAAACCAGCCACCCTCAAGCAAACGTCGCATCTTTCGATAAAATGTCTGAGCTCTATGCTAGCGTTTTTGGTTCAGAAGCGTCTAAAACTCTGTCAGCGCCAAACTCTAGCGCGTGCAGCCTAAGCTCAAAAATGCTCACCTTCGCGACACCTAAAACAGGTTGGCTGATTCCTTTTATCCTGTTTATTGCTGTTGCGTACAGCCTATCACCGCACATATCGAGATTGTCTAGAGATAACCATCGCTCTTCTCGACCTACAAAACACCGCTTACATCTAAAGCACTGTATATTTAGAGAGTAAATAACCGGGCTACTACACCCTTTTATTTATTTTTTGGAGATACATTTGTGTACAACACACTACTAACTAAGTTTGTCGATTCGTTGGCATTCTGCATGCGTACATGCGCGAAAACGCTAGTCACTGCCCTTTTGGTTATGACGTCATTTACTGCTTTGGCACAGACGACGGGCTGGCTCAGCGTGCCTGAACATCCACCAGTCAAGATGCGAATGATGTCGACGGGTGAACAATCGGACGACGGTTCTAAGATTCAAACCGTGCTGGATGTCGTTCTCGACGGCGATTGGAAAACCTATTGGCGTAGCCCCGGCGAAGGTGGTATCCCGCCAAGTTGGGACTGGTCTGGTTCAACAAACATAGAGTCGGTAGAGTGGCATTGGCCGATCCCTAAGTACTACGAACAACTCGACGTGATGACGTTAGGCTACAAAAAACACGTCAGCTTTCCCGTTACGTTGACACTGAAAGACAACACGAAGCCAGCACTGTTCAAGGCGTCGTTCACCTTTCCGTCGTGTACCAATATCTGTGTGTTAACCGATTACGACATCGAACTGCCGATTGATCCGCAAACATTAGAGCTCGATGAAGAAGCGATGTTCTTGTTCAATCAAGGCATGAGCCAATCTCCACGAGAAGCTAACCGCACTTCAGTGAACGGCCTGTTCTGGGATAAAAGCAAACAACAACTGGTTACTCAGCTAACAAGCAAGGAAGGCTGGGATAAACCGATGGTATTGATTGATGGACAAGAAGTGCTTGATGACTTCTTCTCTCCACCAACCGTCCACATCACAGACAATACAATGACCGCAGTATTCGATGTGAGTAACTGGATCGGCGAGGTCGACTTAACGGATCGCACAGTGAGTATTACCGTTTCAGATACTAACTTTGCCGAAGAGATGACCGCGCAAGTTGGGTCAGACCCGATAGCTTACCAAACAAGCAACAACAGCTTTCTAGTCATGCTTGGCTTTGCGTTAGTGGGCGGTTTAATCCTCAACATCATGCCGTGTGTTTTACCCGTGTTAGGGATGAAGCTAAACAGCATCATTCAGAACCAAGGTGCTTCAAATCGCCATATCCGACTATCATTCCTAGCGTCTGCTGCCGGTGTTATTACTTCGTTTGCGCTGCTAGCTCTAGGTATGACCGTTCTAAAAATGGGTGGCAATGCGATTGGTTGGGGAATCCAGTTCCAAAATGTTTGGTTCATCGGGTTCATGCTGATCATTACCCTACTGTTCTCAGTTAACCTACTCGGTCTATTCGAATTCAGACTTCCGTCAGGCTTAAACACTTGGATGGCAACCAAAGGCGACGACTCACATTCAGGTCACTTCATCCAAGGCATGTTTGCGACACTATTGGCGACGCCTTGCAGTGCTCCATTCCTAGGAACCGCAGTGGCTTATGCTCTGGGCGCAAGTTACCAAGAGTTGTGGGCTATCTTTATCGCACTCGGCATTGGTATGAGCGCACCTTGGTTGATCTTCGCGTTATTCCCAAGCCTAACTAAATTGCTACCAAAACCGGGCGCGTGGATGTTCAAAGTTAAGTTGGTATTCGGCTTAATGATGTTCATCACCAGTCTGTGGTTAACAAGCCTACTGAGCCCATTCATTGGCAAGTTCCCAACCATCTTGTTGTCACTGTTTATCGTCGTTTCAGTGCTAATTTGGATTGGCATGAAATTAGGGCGCAAGGTACTGATTCCTATCATGGCAACCACCACCTTGGTATTTGGTGCTGCATTGATCGTCGGTAGTGTTACCGCTGATAACTGGGCAACGCCAATTGTCGATAACCTTGATTGGCAGAAACTGGATGCGAAACAAATCCCTCAGTTGGTCGAGGAAGGAAAAACCGTCTTTGTCGACGTGACTGCGGAATGGTGCATCACCTGTAAAGCCAACAAAATTGGCGTCATTCTTCAAGACCCTGTCTACAGCCACCTGCAACAAGAAGACATTGTTTTGATGAAAGGCGATTGGACAACACCAAGTGAAAGTGTCACTCAATACTTACAAAGTAATGGGCGATTTGGTGTGCCATTTAATATCGTTTATGGCCCGAGCTATAAAAATGGTATTCCATTACCCGTGATTCTAGACAGTGACACTGTTATTCAAGCCATCGACGCTGCGAGATAATTGATGAAGACGCCCAACAATGAACAAAGGCCTAGCTCAGCTGAAGACAATGCTGTAAAGGCTGAAACCAAAAAGCCAAGCCGTCTTAAGAAGTGGGGAAAGGAACTCGTTTCAATGATACTGATCGTTGGCGTGGTTTCGTTTGCCATGGATTTTTACCACAGCAGAAGCATGCCTCAAGGAGACGCGATTCCAATCGTGGGTCAGTCGATCCAAGGGGAAGATATTGATGTTATCGAGCTAAGCAAAAACGGTAAGCCCGTTATTGTCTATTTTTGGGCGACTTGGTGTAGCGCATGCAAATTGGTGAGCCCAACGGTTAATAGCTTCAGCGACTCCCATCAAGTAGTTTCTGTAGCACTTTCATCTGGCCCAGACGAACGTGTTCAGCGCTTCTTAGACGCCAAAGAGTATGACTTCCCTGTTATCAATGATCTCTCTGGATCGATCAGCAGAAGTTGGGGAGTCAATGTCACGCCAAGTATTGTCATCATCAAAGATGGAAAGATTAGCAGTATCGCAACCGGCGTTACTTCCCCTATCGGCCTGTGGTTAAGAACCTACTTTGCATAACTCGCTCACTAAGAAAAACAGAGCAGAGCAAATGAACCGATTAAAGCCAATTTAACAAACAATAATACCGTGAGTGCGACCCAAAACGCGCTCACGATTATCAAGAATTAGAGAATAAACAACATGAAAAAACATCTGATTAGCACACTGATTTTAGGCTCACTAATGAGCACAAGTGCCTTCGCTGAGTTAAGCACAGAACAAACCCAGCAACTCGAAGAAATTAACCAGTTCCTGAAGGAGAACCCTTCTACGATTTCAGGGCTGCATACCAGTTTAGAGCAGTATGTCGCAGGCCAAGCGCAAGCAAAGAAAGCTCAAGCTGAGAGTCACGACTGGTTATATAACAATAACGCTCACCCAATCACGGGCAACCCTGACGGAAAATCAGTCATCGTTAACTTCACTGACTACAACTGCCCTTTCTGTAAACGCTTAGAGAAAGGCTTAGTGAAATTAGCTTCTGAAAATAGTGATATCAAAATCATCAATGTGTACTTGTCATTTAAGCAGCAACAAGTCGATGGCCTTGATACCAATGCAGCTCTATACGCTATGAAAGTATGGAAAGATAATCCAGAAGCCTTCCCTGAAGTCAACAGACTGCTGATGGCAAAAAGTGGTAGCCACACAAAATCTTCACTACAAGCTGTGGCGAAGAAAACAGGAACAGAAGCCCAGTTGGACACTACAGGTGAACAAAAGAACACGCTAATGACCAACCATCAAACCTTTAGCGCTCTGGGTTTAACAGGAACGCCAACGATGATGATGAATGATCAGGTTCTACCGGGCTATGTACCTTACGATCGACTAAAAGATATTGTGGATGATGCTTTTTAATCAAATTTAGATAGAGATAAAGATTCAAAAGAGAAGAGGATAAAAAGCCGACTAGCGTAACTCGCAGTCGGCTTTTTCATAAGCTTAAGATAATGTTTTCCGATATTATTTTTGAAACAAAAAAGCAGTCGAAGTGTCACCATCTCGCAATGGGTTCTTAATTTATTCTCGTTACTCTAAGAGCAGTTATGTCGAAGAGTCCAAAGACGTGTTAACTCTAGACAACTGTCCTTTGACCGAGCTCTGCTCGGTCTTTTTTTACCCACGTCAAATGACGGTAAGTTTAACTGATACAGCGACTTTCTAACTTAGGTCTAGCTCAATAAGCGGCAAACAAGCGCCCCCGGCTCCCTTAATGCATCCACATTATAGCTAAGTACACGCCCTGCAGACGGTGCGTGATAGCGACGGCATTCATTACCAAATGCATCATATTGAATCGCTAACAATTCACCTTGTTCTACGCTTTGCAGGAGTTCAACCTGAGGTAGAACAAAACCACCGATATCGGCACGAATAGACACAACATTGTTGCCTTCGATCCAATCTGGCTCGGGAAGTTGCTTAGGCTCTGTTATTTGCTCACCGACAGCCTCAGACATCTCATAGTAAGACAGCATATTAAACACGCCGTCGACTGCCCTTTGAATCATATCAGGCTGAGTAAATTTACCCATTCCCACTTCGACCGTGATGCTTGGGATACCACTTCGGTTCCATACGGTTTCTAAGATACCTGGATCGCCGGGGTCATTAAGTACGCAATCGGGTTGCATTAATCTCGCCATCTCCAAGCATTGATCAATCCGGTAATCAGCAAAAACGTAGAGAGGATAAACCGCACCGCGCGTTTGGGTATGAAGATCAACCGCGAACGTTGCATTGTGCTTGAGTAAGCGCTCCCATAATGAAGCCACAAAACGCTCGGCAGCTAAACCATGTGCATCACCAGGGAAAAGTCGATTAAGATTAGCTGGACATGAGCCCGGATCAGAAGAGATAAAATCGCGGCTATGATTTAACAAACCAGACAAGTTGACCGTAGGCACAATCGTCACTGTACCTGTTAAGCTCTTACCAACGAGATCTCTGATAATTTGTTGAGCAGCCAACACGCCATTCAACTCATCACCATGAATACCAGCGGTGATCATCAACTTTGGCCCATCTTGGCTTCCTTTAAAAACAGACACTGGCATATTTTTCGGTTGCCCTAGTCCATCGCTGGTCACTTGGAACCAAAACTGATGTTCCCCAGTAGGTAAGTCGTCCACATTCAAGGATCCAATAACTTGTCTACCTTGTAAAACGTCACCTAAGTACTCTGTTTTCATGAAACCTCTCCGTCCTGTTGAGCAGAATCTATTCGCTTTGAAGTTTTTGCATCATAGAGGATATAACCACCAGCACAAACTGTTATTCGGCGACGAGAGTTCACGATCTCCCTTCGTTGCTATTTAGCGACCACGAACAAACCGCGAATCAAAACACAAACAGACAAATAGAAAAACGCCAGAGCTTGTATAACTATTCACTAATTACTCAGCCCCTTGAAATAAAAGTGCAATAAAATCAACATGTAAAAAAGTTCCCTATTCACGAAAATGTAATTTTATAGAAATGAAAGCTTAATTTATCTGCTCTAAATTAGCTTCATATCGAAACGGAGAGCGCATTGCTCACGGATTTTAAAATACAAGGTAAGTGATTATGAAAAAGGCAGTTCTAGCTTCTGCAGTGGTAGCAGCACTAGTTTCAGGTTCATCTCTAGCAGCAACAGTTTACAGCTCTGATGGTACTGAGCTTAAGATTGGTGGTCGTGCAGAATTCCGTGGTGATTTCATTGGTTCAGGCGGTAAAGAAATCGACGGAACAATGAAAAATAAAAGCCGTGTGCGTTTAAATGTTGGCGGTACTACAGAAATCACTAGCGACCTATCTGGTTTCGGTTTCTACGAAGCAGAACAAGGCGTAAATTCTTCAGCTGACAATGATGAAACTGACAACTTTAAGCAGCGCTACATGTACGCTGGCCTTCAAGGTAACTTTGGCGCTGTTTCGGTAGGTCGTCAAGATACAGCTGCAGCTCAAATCTCAGAAATGTCGGATGTTACTATCTACTCTGGTGACCAAAAAGCATTCATCAATGCCGGTGACGAGCAGATTAACAACACGTTTGTATACGCTTACGATGCAGACGCACTTTCTCTTAAAGCAAGTTTGATTGCTGGTGAAGACAAAGATACTGACGGTTACGGCATCTCTGGTATTTACACACTACCTATGGGCTTAGGTTTCGGTCTTGGTTACTCAGGCAATGACAACGGTGCGGGTAACGGCTCTGCAACCGCAGTGATTGCTGGTATCAACTACAAAATGGATGCTCTATACCTAGGTGCTACCTACACAATGGGTGACCTAGACGACAAAGCGAATACTGAATTCTCTGGTGTAGAAGTTGCAGCTAAGTACAAACTAACAAGTCAATTCGAACTCGCTGCTCTTTACCAAAAACAGGAAAAAGATGCGACTCAGAACATCACTGTAGACACTGCTGACTTCTTTGAATTAACGGGTACATACAAATTCAATAAATCTATTCGCACATACGTTGCTTACCAATTAAACAACCTAGACGATGTGAAAGTTGCAGGTCTTGAGACACAAAGCGAAGACTCACTTCGTTTAGGTCTGCGCTACGACTTCTAATCTAAAACTGACTTAGATTAAAGCTAAAAAGGTTGGGCAATCGCTCAACCTTTTTTCATATTCAAATATTCTGACCAACTTCATCAATGCTTTTTCTGGTTTCATCGTGGTAAATCCGTATCATACACAAACCACATCAAAGAATTAGAAGCATCATGTCACAACACCATCCGATTCAAGGCGCTAGCTGGATGCTAACCGCTGGTTTAGCCTTTGCTGTCATTAACAGCCTTACTCAAATCGCTAGCATTCATTTCGGACTTACTTCTACCACCGTCGCCGTCATTCAATACGCTATCGCGTTACTTGCTATTCTGCCTTACCTTAAAACGTTAGGGATTCGCCGCGCGCTAAAAACCGATAATCTAAAATTGCACGTGTTCCGAGTCTTCTTATCGGTTATTGGTATTCAGCTGTGGATTTGGGCGCTGGCTTGCCCTGTGCCGATTTGGCAAGGTATTGCTCTTCTTATGACTTCGCCACTTTTTGCAACTATCGGATCTGGGCTTTTCTTAAAAGAAAAAGTAGGCGCAGCTCGTTGGGGTGCTACCCTAGCGGGTTTCATCGGTGCTATGGTCATTTTGGAACCATGGGCAGAAGATTTTAGCTGGGCAACGCTACTGCCTGTTGGCGCTGCATTCTTTTGGGCGTGCTACTCTCTAATGGTGAAAAAACTGTCATCGCAAGACAGCCCATCGACCATGGTGGTTTACCTTCTTCTTTTAATCACACCCTTTAATCTTCTTCTTGCTGTGCCCGATTGGCAAACCCCGAGCGGTGGCACTATCTGGGGAATATTAGTGGTCATTGGCGTAATGACTGCCCTTGCACAATGGGCAATTGTAAAAGCGTACTCCGTAGCCGATGCTTCTTTTGTTCAACCATTTGACCACGCGAAGCTTCCACTCAATGTATTAGCTGGCTGGATCGTATTTAGTTGGGTTCCACCTGGTCGTTTATGGCTAGGAGCCGCTATTATTATTGCGTCAGTTGCTTTTATTACCCACTGGGAAACAAAAAGACCATCGAAATCGAAGAAAGTTTAAAGCGAGTGAAATAAATAACGCTACTGTCCGTTCTATATTGATAAGAGAATTTTAAACGAGGTCGTAACCATGAAGAAACCAGTCAAGATTACACTATACCGTTGGGCAGGCAGCTGGGGTCCATTTAAAGTCAATATCCCATGTGGAGAATGTACCCTTACTAAAGACATTCTTAAGGATACTTTTGAGAATGAATTAGCCGATGTCGATGTCGAACTGGAAGTGAAAGATTGGTTATCTCATTGGTGGGAACCACTCAAATTGGGTTCTTGGCATGCGCCGATCCTTGTCGTTGAAGGCAAGGTTGTTAGCCAAGGCGAAGCACTCAATCGCGGAGTGTTAGTTCAATCAGTAATCAAAGAGTGGACGAAACGAGACAGCTTGAAAGGCAACATTGTTTACGGGAAAGCGACATGCCCATTCTGCGTCAAAGCAAAGAAAATGCTTGATGAAGCGGGTGTGGAGTACCAATACCACGATGTCGTGAAAGACAGCGCCACTCTATATCGCATGATTCCAGAAGTAAAAGCGCACATTGGTGAAAAAACACCAGTCACTGTCCCTCAAATCTGGCTTGATGGTAAATACATTGGCGGAGCAGACAACTTAGAAGCTTGGATGAAAGAAAATGGTCTAGATTCCATTCCAAACAACGTTGTCGATTTATCTAACCAATCAGCCAGTTGATCTCCGAAGATCGCTGAATAAGCTGCTGAGTTAAAAGATTTTTTGTGTCCATCCACAATAAAAAAGAGCGTTGAATGTCATCAATTGCTTAAACGAAAAAGGCCTTAAACTTCATTGAGTTTAAGGCCTTTTAAAATTCCGTTTAAAAATGCTTACTTAGACATTTTCTTCATCATTCGTTTAAAGAACGATGGTTTCTTTGGCTTTGACTTGCCATACAATGCTTCGTGCATCATGTTTTTTGCTACCATTTGGCCAAGGTATGCGTGGCCTAGTTCGTAATTCATGCTTATCTCCGCACATAATCAATTTTCTTATGCGCGGATTCTACACTTAAAGCACCCAAAAACAAGACTCACATCACACTTTTATGTAATTAAATTCCAAACTTACATATGAGTTTATAAATAGAACGCAATAAAAAAGCAGCTCAATAAGCTGCTTTTAGAAAAAGGCTGAGTTCTAAAAAACCGTTAGTTCTAAAGATACCTTTCAAACGAAGCTGTTATAACACTAGCTACGCTTTGGCTGTCTGTAAGTTTTACCAGCAATCTGGTACGTATCTTTTTGCTTTAATTCGAACATTGTCTCGAAGAACCAAGCTGCAAATTTGATTAAGTCATCGCCTTCGTTCATAACGTGTTCGATGTACTCTTGCTCTTCGCCTTGTTCATTCTCTTGAAGCGTCACGTGGTAAATACGCTTTTCGCCGTCAACTTCAGCTAACGCAAATTGACCAGTCAGTGATTCAGCAGCCTCAGCGACTTCAGTATCCTCGTTGGATTTCAATAGCTCGAGCGCTTGAGGCAAGCCATCCAGAACACAGATCGCTTTTACCAGTACTTCAAATTCATTTTGCTGCATGTTTTACACCTATTAAATGGACCGAGTTATTGTAGGAAACCATCAACACAAATACAACGCTTTAACTAGAGCGTGCAAGTATAAAACCTATCTAGCTATACTCTATTGCTGCAGAGGCGATTTTTTTGTTGGCTCGACTTGAGGACCACAGTACAGAACCCATACCGGCACCAATAATCAGGTAGAACACGCCAAGCTGTAGGTGAGTCGTGACCCAGCTTTCAACTAAGTACCCACCTAACAAGCCCGCCAAACACATTTGAATTGAACCCGACAGCGCAGACACCGCACCCGCTTGTTTCTTATGCGGTTCCAACAGCATGCTGATCGATAGAGGGAAAGAGATGCCCTGCGCTATCGCCAGCCAAGTAAATGCCCACACTAGGTTAAAGATGGATAGTTCATGTGTTAATAACCAAGTACCTGACGCCAACACGATCAAAATCGCTAAACTCATTAACTGCGGTGTACTGAATCGACGGTTAAGTAAGTTTAACGCTACACTGCCGATCAACAATCCTGCCGAAGGGACAATCATCAAAGAGCCATATTCAGCCGCGGTCAATCCCAGTTGCTCTTGCATCAAGAACGGGAACAGCGATAACGACACCAAGCTCGCCATGTAACTCATCCAGTTATAACTCGCGCTGCTGATCACTTGGCGGTTGGTCAACAAGCGCCCGTAGTTCTTCACTACTTGGCTGACTTCAAAACGACTCTTTCCGTAAGGCAGTGTCTCGGGCAACACAAAGTAACCGAGAATATATATGGCCAATAAATACAATAGAACAAACAGGAACACCGCCTGCCAGCCTAGATGAAACGAGATCCAACCACCAAACACTGGCGCAATAATCGGCATGATAGAAGCTGTTATTGAAATATAAGACAGCGCCTTAGTGAGTTGAGGGCCATCATAACTGTCCCTAAGAACACTACGTCCGAGCACCGAAGCACTGCCCGCGCCTAAGCCTTGCAACAAGCGGCCAACTTCTAAAGCGGTCATATTGTCAGAAAATGCAAAACAAACGATTGTACCAATCAGATAAACACCTTGACCCAACAAGAAGATAGGTCGTCTTCCCACTGCATCAGACATTGGGCCATAAAATAGCTGCGACAAGCCAAAACCCACAAGAAACAGTGTAACGAGCAGTTGCACATCCACTTGGGTAACACTTAAGTCAGAAGCGATTAATGGCAATGATGGGAGGTAGATACTCACACCCACTTGCCCCGTAGCAATGATCATCATCGCTAAGAGTAACGGCGTTTTTTTAAAGGTCGATTGGCTCAAAAAATTCCCTGTTCGTTTGTTATTTGTTCATGATATAAGTCTATATTCAAAACCAGTAATTGATAATTAACCAAATTGGAATTTGATTAAGTCCCAACAGGAAATAATATGGATTGGATTCTTAACGTAAAAAGCTACGTAAGAGTGGTAGAAGAAGGCAGCTTCAATGGAGCCGCACGTAAACTGAATACCACCAGCTCAGCAATCAGCAAAAGAGTAAACTGGCTGGAAGAACGCATTGGCACTCAACTTTTAAAGCGCACGACTCGCTCGATTAGCCAAACCGAAGCAGGCGCACTCTTTTACCTACGAGCCAAAGATCAGCTCGATAATTGGCAGTCGATTATTGACGAGACTCGCTCAGTAAACCAAACACCCGCTGGCTTGCTAAAGATAGGTGCGACCATTGCCGTTGGCTCTAAGTTTCTAGTGCAATATATGGACGACTTCTTGGAGAAATACCCAGATATCAAAGTACAGCTCATCACCACCACTTCAGGACAATTACCTGAACTTGGATTGGATTTGGTGATCAGTCGAGAACTGGAACAGCTAAACTCTTTGAGCTTCAAGAAAACCCCCTTGTTTGAGCACAAAGCCGGTTTCTATGCCGCACCGAGTTATCTCGCCAAACATGGTTACCCCACCTGTGAGCAAGACTTAGAGCAGCACAATTCTCTAATCTGGGGAGAGCGCCCGACTCGAGAAGTGACACTCACCAAAGGGCAACGAATCACGTTGAATGGAAACTTCGCGACTACCAACCCTGAAGCATTATTTCATGCGGCGAAGCGAGGAATGGGCGTGCTTTTAACCATCAAAGCAATGATCAAAGAAGATCTAAAACAAGGGACATTAGTTCCAGTCTTGCCAAATATAACGGCCGACGAAGTGATGGTTTACGCGTACTACCCTAAGCTTGACTACTCACATACACGAACAAAGCTATTTTTGGATCACCTGAAAGACAGGCTAGACAGAGAACGTAGCACTCAGATTTTGTGAAATAAGTCACAACTGAGTTTGAAAAAATACACAACACGACCAATAATAAACTAGACGCATATTAATTGTGTGTGCCGTTTTTATGCATACAAGACTATACACTTAAAAACTATGCTTATAAAAATCATACACATACAGCTCACACACTGATTCTGGTTAGCTACGGATGGTGACTATGACTCAACATACGCACAGCAGCATGATAGATACAGAGCGCATTGGCCGTTTACTGAAATTGGAAGGTATCGACCTTTTAGAGTCGGCCGTGCTTACTTTGCATCAAACATTTGGCACTCAATACACCAGCATCATTGAGAAAAAATACTTTCCAGACCAAATGGTACCTTTGGTGATTGCGCAATCTGACCACGTACTGCATGACAAGATCAATCCACGTCATGGTCACATCTACCAACAAGCCGTTAATCAAAGTCACCCTGATTGTTCTTTCGCTCAATACATTGTTAAATCTTTGCCAACGTCAGCATTCAGGCAAGAAATCACCTCTCAAAACTCGATCGCGATTCCCACTCGAACTCAGAGTGGCGAAGTCATGGGTGTGCTATTTTCGACCTTCACATCACCTCTTAGCCCAGACCAACAACAAGAAGTGATCAAACACCATCAACTTTTCGCGGACATCGTCATTCATACCTTACGTGAAATGTGGTTCAACGACCGATCTGAGCAGTTGGTCAATCAACTCAGTTATGAAGTTTCACACGATAGTCTTACTGGGTTGCTCAACCGCAGTTGTTTGTCGGATACGTTAGAGTCCATTACTCAACAGAATGTCACCCCTTTTACTGTGGCTCTGTTGGATATAAACAGCTTCAAAGCCATTAACGACATGCACGGTAATTACATTGGTGACAAGGTATTGCAGCATGTCGCTGAAACCCTACGCAGAACATTACCAGAGAACAACTTAACCTTTCGAACAGCAGGTAACGAGTTCGCTTTCATTACTTATCACAACGACCCAATCGGTATCTGCGAACAGATAGTAACCAAAATAAAACAAGGCTACTGCAGCGTTGATTTGAAGATTGATTTTGATGTCAGTATTGGTATCGCTCGCTCAGATGGAAACAATAAAGATGTAGAACAGATCATCTTTAATACCAGTTTGGCTTTAAAAGAATGTAAGCAGCACACTGATACACACATCCAATGCTACGACACCCATTTAAGAGCTCGCTACCAAAGAAAAACCGAGCTAATAGCGGCTTTACGCAGTGAGCTTGAAGGCTCAATATCAAGTAAAACGGTATCTAATGGTAATCAAGCCAATGCCCCTGCATCTGAAGGCAATGGAATGTATGTGGTGGTTCAACCGATCGTAGGCAAAGACGATACGCGTTGGGAATATTTTGAGGTGCTCACTCGTTGGAAAACAACTCAACACGGAGACATATCTCCAGTAGAGTTTATACAAGTCGCGGAAGGATCTGGCCTTATCGTCGAGTTAGGCGAACGTATTATCGAACTCGTTTGCCGAGCAAAAATCACACTTGAGCAAGGCTTAGGCTATAAAATCAAACTGGGTATCAACTGTTCCGCTCACGAGCTTAGTGACTCTAAGCGCTACCTTACTTATCTCACTCGAACGATCAAACAGTACAACTTTGAAGCGAATGAGTTTGTTATCGAGTTGACCGAAACCGTATTGCTTTCACCAACACCTGAAGTCAAAGACGCTCTTAACTATCTTCGAGAGCAAGGCTTCACCATTGCTTTAGATGACTTTGGTACTGGCTACTCAAGTCTAAACTACATCCACAGCTACCCTATCGATTGTATTAAAATCGATGCTGTCTTTATCCAGAACCTGTTAACCAACTCCACATCAGAAAGCGTCGTTTGGTTGATCATTCAATTGGCACAAAGACTGGGTGTCTCACTCGTCGCGGAAGGTGTCGAAGAACGTGAGCAGTTAGATAAACTCCACTCAATGGGGTGCGACAGTATCCAAGGCTACCTCTATTCTTGTCCACTTCGCCCAGAAACCATCGTCAGCAATATAAATGCGCTGAGCGTATGACAGCAAAAGTCTTCAGGTCTATAAGACTCTGATCTTTTAGCTTTTAGCTTTTGACTTTTGACTTTTGACTTTTGACTTTTGACTTTTGAGAGAGTGTAGCTTAAGCAACAAAAAAGCCGCGAGGGCAGAATTGAACACTTAGGTATTCAAATCAGCACTCGCGGCTGTTCAATGTTTAGATATATAAGCGACCAAGCTATTCGCTTATTCACCTATTAGAGCCATCAGCGATATCCGACTCGCTATCACTAGCTGTTGTTAGATTGCTCTTCCAACGCTTTCTTAAGCAGCTTGTCGGCTTCATCTCTCGATGCTACGAATGTCGCTTTTTCCTTTTTCGGCACAGAGTCGGCCATCGGAATGTTCGCTGTCATCGCGTTAACAGGACGACCACGTTCGATCAGTTCGTAGTGTAAATGCGCACCCGTCACTCGGCCAGTTTTACCCGATAAGCCAATACGTTGACCACGAGACACCGTTTGCCCTTTACGAACAAGGATCTTACTCAAATGCAGGTAGCGCGTTTTGTAAGTGCTGCCGTGCTGAATCACCACGTAGTTGCCCGCGTAAGGGTGTTTACGGGTCATGATCACTTTACCATCACCGGTAGCTTGAACTGGCGTACCAATTGGCGTCGCGAAGTCTGTACCGTTATGTGGTGAGACTCGGCCTGTCACAGGGTGTAAGCGCTTTGGATTAAACTGAGAACTCTGACGCCATCCACTGCTCACAGGGTAACGTTGGAAAGCACGTTGTAAGCTATCGCCATTGGCATCGTAATATTGCCCATCAGTGTGTAAGTACGCAGAAACAACACGATTACGATTCATGATCTTAATCGCTTCGATTTCACGCTTTCCGGTTGCGACACCATCAACAAATTGTGCTTTCTGAAGCA
Source organism: Vibrio sp. 14N.309.X.WAT.E.F5 (assembly GCF_030397615.1). Lineage (NCBI taxonomy): Bacteria > Pseudomonadati > Pseudomonadota > Gammaproteobacteria > Vibrionales > Vibrionaceae > Vibrio > Vibrio sp. 14N.309.X.WAT.E.F5. The sequence continues at coordinate 55,595 of NZ_JAPNXR010000007.1, forward strand.
CTTCAAACTGATCGCCAGCACGCAGGTCGCGGCTAAAGTTCAGCTTATCTTTAAGAAGCGTCACAATATGGTCAATCTCAAGACTATTCAGGCCAACCTTGTTCGCCGACATAGAGAAACTGCCGTGAATATCACCCACTAAAGGCTTTTGTTTCCATTCACCAGGAATAGAAATGTCTTCAAATTCATAGCTGCCATCTTCAAGTCGTCGGTAAACCGCTTTATCCGCAACACTAAATTGAATTTCCATTTTGGAAAGGCTGCCCGTCGCCTCATCACGCCAAAAACGTAATGTGTTACCAGGACGAAGTGTGTCTAGGGCAAGGAAGTTTAAATCGGTTTCCATCACGCTCATCATCGATTTATAAGAAAATCCAAGTTGAGTGAAGATGCTACTCAAGTTATCGCCCGTCTGAATTTGATACTCAAACGTCGGCGGTTCGATAATCGCGACAGAAGAAGGTGATAGGATTGACTCAATAACGGTTGAGTCGGGTAAATCAAGATCGATCGTTTTCGTCAGATCCGATTCTGAAGATTGCAAAGCAATACCAAACGCTGCAATAAGTGGCAGTCCTAAAATAGCTACTTTTTTTACAGGTGAAAGCTCAGCAAACGGAGAGGAAAATATTTTTGAATACACGGTAAACAGGTCTTTCTACGATATAAAGGCATAGGATATGCTTTTCAAACGCATAAATCATCATTGCATTGTCATAATATGATGTGAATCTGCCCAATCTAGACTAAGTCATTGAGTTACCGTAAGTGGAAACCCGCTTCACGATTAATAATATTAACCGCCAAATAAAAAAATAAAAAAGCAGAAACGGCTAGTTTCTGCTTTCTATTGGTTCACGCTACTTCATCTCGATTAAGCGTTAACCGTCGATACCAAGCAATTGTCTTCACCAAACTCATTCGGGATATAACGATCAGCATTCGCATCGTTCACCCATTGTTGGTCATCTACTAGATAGCGGAATTGAAACTCGCCATCTTTAGGCAGGCGAGTTTTAAACTTGTAAACCTTCCCTTTGGCCAGTTTTTTCATTGGGGTGGCTTTCCAATCAAGAAAGTCAGCAACGATGGATACAGAGTTCGCTTCTTGAGCTTCTAGCTCGAAGGTCACTTCAACTTCATCTTTCGTCTTAAAAAAACGTTTATTAATCATTCGCAAGCTCCATTTGTAAAAATAGGCAGACACCAAGCATAAGGAGTGTCTAAATTTCATTCATCTAATTAAGATAATATGTAATTTAGCTCACATAAACAACAGATCCTTGCATTAACGAAAACGTTATTGCTTACCAATTGATTGCGTATCAAAAGAAAAGCTCATTAACACCTTTTCAGAAGGGGATTCTGCAAATGATTGTTCCGCAGAATGCTGAGTAAAGCCGATAAAACCTTCCCCTGTTTGTTTGCTAGCGGATTGTAAATCTTGCTGCTGAGCGACCTCTAAAGTCTGAATTTGCACTCTATCGCCTAGAAAAAGCTGGTCGACTAGCACGACACGGCTTCGCTGCTGGTCATGTTTAAACAAGCCAAGATAATAGAACACGCCACTGCCTTGGTTAGATACCCACATCGGTGCGACAAAGAAACTCGCCTTGCCCAACGTGACGGCTGAAAGGTTGTTGGTGTCTACCGTTACTACACCACGCTCAACACCCGAGTCATAGCGTCCAAAGGCTATAGCTCTAGGTTCATCGACTTCATTAATAAAAGCGTACGCGTTGGTTTCGGGTACTTTAATTGTCCATGGGTTGGTCGTCTTCAAATCAAAAACGGTTTCAACAACAGGATCATAACTGACTTGAGAAGAAGGAAACTTCGCCAAGATCTCTTCGTCACTTAAGCTAAAACGATAAATACCCGCCAGTATCACCACAACCAGCATGACAATTGGAATCAATAAAATCAGAGGTATAGGTAAGATTTTCTTTTTCATGAGCAATTATATTCTTTTGTTTTCATCCAGTTGTGCAGACCATAAAGGGCTTTAGTATAATTATCAATACAGGGTTAACCAGAAGTGGAGCATGGATGGATATCAATCATATTAAAGATAGAAATATCAGAAGTTGCGAATGCCGCTGTGGAGCAGTCAACCTAGTATGCAGAGGCGAGCCTCAACGAACCTCTGTATGCCATTGCTATGAATGTCAGAAACGCACCGGAAGTGTGTTTGGTGTTCAGGCTCGATTCCCAATAGAACAAGTCACATTAAACGGAGAAGTCACCTCTTTCTCACGCATCAGTGATAAAGGCAGTGAAGTGACCTATCAGTTTTGTCCTAAGTGTGGCACCACCATGCTCTTACAATCTGTTGCTGCTGCCGATTTTTATATCGTCCCGCTCGGATTATTTAAAGAGCAAGACTTTCCGCTACCGAGCTTTTCAGTCTACGAAGAACGCAAACACGGCTGGGTCAAATTTGACCATCAAATGAGTCACTACAACTAGTCTGTTACTGAGCTTTATCTCGATAAAGCAACTGCATTAGAACAAACTGCAATACTGTTGCCTAAGATCAAATATCAACGCACCACAGCGCTAGCGTATCTTTTCGCTAGCGTTATAATCTGCTCCTCTTTTTAACCCAGGGTGAACCACATGATTTCTAAGCTACCTCGCTGGGTTGAATACGGCGCTTTGCTGCTAGCAGGCCTTGCTGGCAGCGTTAATGCGATTGGCTTACTCGGCTTCCAACACCAAGCCATCTCCCACATATCCGGCACTATGTCTTTATTGGGCAGTAGCCTACTAACCCCCACTAGTGCTTCAATACACCTGTTATTTGTCATCATGAGTTTTATGTTGGGTGCTGCTTTCAGTGGATTCTTTATTGAAAACCAAGCTCTGAAATTGGGTCGTCGATACGGTGTTGCTCTGTGTATTGAGGGTGGATTGCTATTTTTGGCGCTTTGGGCACTACTGGAAGGTTTTACTTCAGGGCAATACTTCGCGTCAGCCGCATGTGGCTTGCAAAATGCGATGATTACCACTTACAGCGGTGCGATTATTCGTACCACACACATGAGTGGCATCATTACCGATCTTGGGATCATGATTGGCGCTCGCCTCAAAGGCACACAGTTTGACCGTCGAAAAGCAAAACTACTCATGTTCATTGTGGTTGGCTTTTTGTTTGGGGGCTTAACCGGAGCTTGCCTGTTTCAACGTTTTGAGATTAACGCATTGGCTTTTCCGGCTTCATTTGCGTTCATTATTGCGTTTAGCTACTGGCTATATCTAACCTATCGGACTGAAACCCCAATCAATTTATAAATATCTGGCAATATATTCTCAATATACGTAACATCCGCAACACTTTATTCTAAACTCTTAATGAGTTGCAGAATAACCAGTGTGAATAGTTAGCGATATTTGATGAATAGTATTGCAAGCACTATCAATACTGGGTAATCTTGCAGCCAGTGAGAAAATACGGATGTTTAGAGAATAAAAACGCCAAGGATATGGCTTTTTTACATGTAGAAATACGAGAACAATTAACATGTCTAACAACACGAATACTGCTCAACCAGAGAAATCTAAAGGCAGTTTCTGGGTTTTCTTAATCCCATCTCTGATTGGTTTGTTCCTTTTCATGGCTCCAATCAGCTACCAAGGTGATCTAACGATCCCTGTCGCTATTCTAGCGAAATCAATTCAAGCGGTTTTTGGTGAATACTTAGTTTCTATTATCACTGCAATCGTTGCTTTCATGTCTGTAGCTTCCGTTTTAAGCACCATTTTCAAACCTACATTCATTACATCAAGCTCTTTCTTAAACGGTCTTTTCAACCCATCTCCACTTTGGTTGTTGGTTCGTCTTATCGGCGGTGCTGCTGCATTCATGGCTTTCTTCCAAGTAGGCCCTGAGTTTATCTGGGAAGAAAACACTGGTGGTCTCGTACTAGAAGGCCTACTTCCAACACTGTTCTCAGTATTTATCTTTGCAGGTTTACTACTGCCACTGCTGCTTAACTTTGGTCTGCTAGAACTATTCGGCACTTTGCTAAGTAAAGTGATGCGCCCAATCTTCAACCTGCCAGGTCGTAGTGCTATCGACTGTATGGCTTCTTGGTTAGGTGATGGCAGCGTTGGTATCCTTCTTACAAGTAAACAGTACGAGAAGAAGTTCTACACTCAGCGTGAAGCTGCGGTTGTTGGTACCACTTTCTCAGCAGTATCTATTACGTTCAGTCTTGTCGTTATTGCTCAAGTAGAACTGGAGCACCTATTCCTGCCTTTCTACGCAGCAATCTGTCTAGCGGGTATTGTGGCTGCGGTAATCATCCCTCGCCTTCCGCCACTAAGCATGAAGAAAGACACCTTCATTGATGGCAGCAAGCCTCACAAAGACGCTGACGCGATCCCAGCGGGTCACTCAACGTTCTCTTGGGGTCTTGAGCTAGCAGTAAACAAAGCATCACAAGTTAAGTCTGCTAAGTCAGTATTTGCTGAAGGCATCCGTAACGCCGTGGATATGGTATTTGGCGTACTGCCTGTGGTGATGGGCCTTGGTACGATGGCACTGGTTATTGCGGAATACACATCAGTATTCTCATTCCTAGGTCAACCTTTCATTCCATTCCTAGAGCTACTTGGTGTTCCTGAAGCGGTTGCAGCATCTGAAACCATCGTGGTTGGTTTTGCAGACATGTTTATCCCGGCAATCCTTGCAGCTTCTATCGACAACGAGATGACTCGCTTTGTTATTGCAGCAATGTCGGTAACTCAGCTGATCTACATGTCTGAAGTAGGCGCTCTGCTTCTAGGCAGTAAGATTCCAGTGAACATCTTAGAACTGTTTATTATCTTTATTCTGCGTACGTTAATTACACTTCCGGTTATCGCTGGTGTAGCACATCTAATATTCTAAATTAGACCCTACTGATATAGCGTAATTAAGAACTATTTTATAAAGCCTCACTTTTGTGGGGCTTTTTATTGCCAGTCAATACATTCCCTACCCGCTTAAAATACATTCACCCACCCACCAGAAATACAGCCAATATATAAAATTGGCATATCATTTAATTTCATATCTGTTTACCTTCCTTCTCGTCTGAGAATAGAAAACAACACACATAAACGCTAAATTAATACATTCTTAATGCCCTTACACTCCGATTAAACCAATTCTTCAACTCATTGAACCAAATAACAAAAGTAACAAATATGTAAATAAGTGAATTTTGCATTGTGTGGGTTGTTGTATTTTTGTAGTCTATTTTGTGAAATTAAACTCAAGTAAATTTCAATCTAGTCGATATATATAATTACAAAAATACGATTAACTTTAGTCTTCGCAAAGTCTGTGAGAAGGGGAAAACTCAATGAAATTTAGCCATAAGGTGGTTGCTGCATCATCAGCCTTGCTGCTAGTGACAGTATCATTGCTTTCAATACAACAACTTTACACTGTAAGAAGTGCTGTAGAAAACCACGTCAATGCAAGCCTGAAAGAAATGGTCTCTGGCGTTAAAAATACCGTCGAATCAGAGATGAACGCCAAGAAAGCGTTGGCTCAATCGACGACTGAAGTCATCGAGATCAACCCTGAAGATCGTACTTACGTAAAAGAAATATTAGAAAAGCCAAAGCTTAAAAGCAGCTTCCTAGCGGTTGGCTTTGGTTACGAAGCAAACGGTTTCGTTATTGAAAATGATGACGGTTGGGAAGCTGGTCCAGATTACGACCCTCGAATTCGCCCTTGGTACATTGATGCTAAATCCAAAAACAGTTTAGTTGTTACCGCTCCTTATGTGGATGCATCAAGCAAGAAAGTCATCATATCAGTGGGCACTCCCGTTAAAGACAACGGCCGCTTCACGGCAGGTATGTTCTACGACCTAGAATTGACTAACCTTGCGACATTGGTAAACCAAGTGAACTTGTTCGATGCTGGCTACCTATTCTTAGTCACTGCCGACGGCACAACGATTGCTCACCCGAATGCGAAAAACAATGGCGAAATGCTTTCAAGCTACATGCCACAAGCAAGCATTCGTGAAGGCTCTCAAGAAATTGAAGTCGACGGCAAGATGTTCCTAGTGAACTTCACTCACATCCCAAGTGAAGATTGGTACATAGGTGCAATCCTTGATGAAGAGATCGCTTACCAAACCGTTGAAGATTTGAAAAACAGCTCAATGATCTACTCGTTGATTGCGGTTATTCTCAGCATCATTGCACTGACTGTTTTGATTCGTGTGTTAATGCGTCCACTTGATGTGCTTAACCAAGCAATTCAAGATGTGGCGAGCGGTCAAGGTGACTTAACTAAGCGTCTAGATACCAACACAGACCAAGAGTTCTCTGACCTAGCAAAAGGTTTCAATACCTTTACTGAAAATCTGCAAAATCAGATCATTCAATCAAAAGCGATTGGTGTTGAGATTAAGCGTGGTACTGAAATCACGGTTAAAGGCGCAGGCGAATCAGCAAACGCGATGAACACGCAACTGCAGGAACTAGAGCAGTTAGCAACCGCAATGAACGAAATGGCGGTCACGGCAACTGAAGTCGCGAATAACGCTCAAGGCGCAGCAGCAGCAGCCCGTGAAGCTGACGAAGCAACGCTAGACGGCACATCTGTCGTCAGTGACACCACTCAAGCGATTGATAACCTTTCAGCTCGTATCGACCAAGCGGTTGCAGAAGTACAAGTACTGGAATCAGCAACAGCCAATATCGAAACGATTCTAAAAGTAATCAACGATATTGCAGACCAAACTAACCTACTCGCATTGAACGCAGCGATTGAAGCAGCACGTGCTGGTGAATCTGGTCGTGGCTTCGCAGTCGTTGCCGATGAAGTTCGAACTCTGGCACAACGTACTCAAGAATCGACCACTGAAATCCGCAACATGATCGAGCAACTCCAAGCGGGTGCAAGCTCAGTATCGAACGCGATGAACCAAAGTAAAGACACAGCCACTGACGCCGTTGAACGCGCTCAACAAGCAAACTCTTCACTTGACCGCATCCGTGACGCGATTCAGCGTATCTCTGATATGAATATTCAAATTGCTTCAGCAGCAGAAGAGCAGAGCTTAGTAGCGGAAGAGATCAACAACAACACAGTTAAGATCAAAGACCTTTCAACACAAGTATCCAACGCAGCTCAAGAAGCAAACACGGCAATGCAGGTACAAACTGACAATGTTCGTGCACAGGATGAACTATTGAACAAGTTCACGGTTTAACAGAAGTTTGTGTTAATCAGCGCTTAGCTTAACCAACACATAGCTTAACTAACGTTCAGCCAAGAACCTAAAAAACAAAAGACCCGTTTACTAGATGCTAGTAAACGGGTCTTTCTTTTTCGACTTCTCTTTCTAACCTATCAGACTTAACTCATCACAGGTTCGAACTCATTGGTCGTCAGCATCATGCATTGATTAGATTCAACCTGAATGGTTAGCGTCTTATCGACACAATCAAACACTGCACCAGACAATAAATCCGTTACTGTACCAGTCCAAGTCAGTGATGCCGTTTTACTTCGCTTCGACTTGTTGATCACCACAATGCCTTTGTCGCCACGGACAAACACCAGCAAATCATCATTTGCCTCAACCACACGCATCGCTTCGCCATGAACATGGTTATGAAACTGAATCATGTTTTTCATGTAAGGCGCTTGCCAATCGTTAAGCCAACGAGCCTGACCGTTCTGATCCAGAATACCGCTGGTACTTAGTTCACTGTAAACAAGCGGCACACCGCCATCTCGACCAAGAATGAAAGCGTGAGCTAATCGCTCGTCAACTTCACCCATTACGTGATCCAAAAATACTTCATTATTTGGAATATCATGAGTGACGGCAAAAGTGATTGCTCGCATATTCGATAACGCCTGACCAAAACAGTAAGGGTTGATCAGAGATTTAAAGCTGCCCTGCTCTTCAAAGGATTTGAAGATAGTATTGAACAGAGGGAAATCATAAGCGCCTAAGCGAGTGTGTTTGAGGTAAGGCTCAAGGAACAACTCATACTCTTCTTTGGTCGCACCACCATCAGTAATGATCTCGCCAAAGATATGCATTTCTTCGCAAATATCATCAGTCCACACCTTGCGTAGATGTGACAGTGTCATGTGTTTCGCTGCGTCTATGCGAAACCCTTTCACGCCAATCTCTTTTAAGGCTTTTAGGTAAGCTCTCTGCTGCGCGACCACATTGTCGTTGTCTAACAGCGTTGGCAAACCAGGGTCACTAACTCCACCAGTAATACGTCCGTTCTGTACTTCCCAAGTGTCTTTCCAGTTTTTGATACCAAACGCTTCAACAAAGTCGTTTTCATCAAATAAAGGCTTAGAGAGATCGCCAAACAAACGTATGGATTCGTAATAGTCAGCATCTTCTTGATAAGACGCCATGTCTTGCTGATTTGGATACGTTAAATCGCCACGGATACCCGACTCATTGGCCATGTGGTTAAATACGACGTCCACATAGGTACGAAGGCCGTGTTGCTTTAACGTGTTCACCATCGCAGTGAAATCTTGCGTGTCACCCAGCTGATTATCAATCACACGATAATCTTGTGGTTGATAGCGCTGCCACCATTGGGTGCCAGAATCACGGTCGCAGCCTTTAGGTCCGCGTAACGACTTCATCGCCGGTGATACTAAAACAGATTTATAACCCAACTCTTGGATCAGTGGGGCGTTCTTCATTACGTCAGCGTAGCACCAGTCAAAAGCATGCAATATGACATCTGTCGCTGGGTTGCTTAACATAGCTGAACTCTCCATATTGTTCTCCTACCAAACTCGTTTACAGCTTTCTAGATAAAGACAAAGGCTAAAAGGCAAAGCTGCATAAATTTCCTTAAGAATGGTATTTATTATATGAGTTACTCATTAAAAACCCTCCTCCTCCCACCGATTAGTCACGGCGGATAGTTGAGGGCGTAGCAGAAATTATCGCATAACGTCTGGGATGAACACTCAGCCATTGTGCTTTTAAATGCGCCAAAAGGTCACAAAAAAGGAGCGTATATACGCTCCTTTTATTCAATCTAACACATATTAATTACTAAGTTCTGTAAAGAACCTTAACTACGTGCCAGCCAAATTTTGTTTTTACAAGATGTGGTACAAGCGTCTCGCCAGAAAAACAAACCTTATCAAACTGAGGCACCATTTGGCCTTTTTTGAATTCGCCAAGGTCGCCGCCTTTTTTGCCCGATGGACACGTTGAATGCTTCTTCGCTAGCGTTTGAAATTTAGCGCCCTTTTTAAGCTGCGTGATGATGTCTTCTGCTAGTTCTTTATGCTTCACCAAAATATGAAGCGCTGCTGCTGTTCTTGCCATGATAATTCTCAGTTTGTTGCTGTCTACTTGCCGACTTACATTCATCGACAGCGAGTATTTAGCGTGATTTTAACCCAAGAACCGCCATTCTTCACTCTATAACCGAAAACAACTGCCTTAAAGCCCTTTAAAAACCGCATAGTGACTTGCTGCGGCTTCCATTTCCCTTTAAATTAATCCTTATAAATTAAGCGCGTATTAAGTAGGAGCCTCTTATGGCCAAACCGATCAGTAAAGCGAGTCAGTCTCAGGGAATGTTGATGTTCAAATTATCCCTTACTCAAAGTTTTGCGATAGGCACGCTTAAAGTCAGAGAAATCGTCCCTTTCCAGCCAATGACCCAGATCCCCTACTCTCATCACCATGTGATTGGTACCGTGACCATCCGCGACCTTACGGTTCCTGTCATTGATATGTCTGCTGCGATTGGTTTTCGCCCTATCACACCCTCGGAGTACCAAGATTGTGTGCTCATCGTCACCGATTGTTTAAGAACCGTCGTCGCATTCTTGGTTCGTTCAATTGATAAGATCATAGAGTGTGACTGGAAGAGCATTGAATCGCCACCCGCGAGTGTTGGTCGTAATGTGTTTGTGACAGGAATTACTCGCTTTGAAGATCGTATCGTGCAAATGCTCGACGTGGAGCTTCTGCTTTCTAAGATCTACCCTGCATATGAAAACGCGCATATTCCAATGCTGACTGATGTCGAAAGGGAACGCCTCAAGGCGCTGAATATCTTATTGGTGGATGATTCTTTGATTGCGCGTAAACAGCTATCAGATGCCTTAGACAGCATCAACATCCCTTACAGCATTTGTAATAACGGCTTAGATGCGATCGACCTGATGCGACGCCAAGCTAGCGTAGGCAATGCGATTGATCTTCTAGTAAGTGATATTGAGATGCCAGGACTGGATGGGTACGAACTTGCGTTTGAAGTGCAAAACGACAGCGCACTGAGTCATGCTTACTGTATTCTGCATACTTCACTATCGAGTGAGATCTGTGTCGATCGCGCCAATCAGGTCGGTGCTCATGAAGCACTTGAGAAGTTCAATGCGGGCGAGCTAATCGAAGCCATGCTACGCGGTGCCAAAGTCTTAAACGAAGCCTCTACCGCTGCTTAAGCTCTGCTTTAGAAGCTAAACCTAGCATCATGCTTAACGGTTTAGCTTCTAGGCATTAGAAATGAATCAGTGTAGAGCTCTGCCTTAAGATTTCTTTGGCATAGAATAGCTCTTACTTACAAATTCCACTTCTTCGACTTCATTGACATGATTGGTAAACGACGCCAATGCATAGAGTGTGTTTGCCACTAAGTTAGCATATTTAAAAAGAATCGGGTCTGGCGATTTTTTGCTTTCATGATGTTCAATACTCACCAATGCTCGCACGACTTTTTTAGCCTGGCAGCGACACAAATGAAGCTCGCTGGATACTCGGTGCCCACCGGGCAAAACAAACCCTTTGAAACCACCTTCTAGCTGATCGCGAATGTGATGATAATCTTGTTTGAGCTCGACCAATTCAGACTCGGTGATGGCTAATTTCCCACGTACAGAACCATTCAAGTGATAGAGGTTCGGCTGCAGGCGTTGCAGTATCTCGCGAACCTGAGGCTCCAATTCCAAAGACAGCACCAACCCAACTCGACAACAAAGTTCGTCCGACAGAATCTCAAAATCACAGATAGGACTGTCTTCATAAATAAACGGGTAACAGAACTCATCCCAATCTCGACTTACTGGTTTCACGTACCGATCCTTACTCATAAATGTTAATCAAACGCCAATATACCAAACTCTTTGATTTAGACATAAAAAAGCCCTCACATTGGAGGGCTCCTGAAGAAATCGGTTAAACGAGATTACTCGTTAGATACTTTTTTGTGGCCTTCTTGCAGGTGAACGAAATCCACCAGATCATCACCAGACACTTGGTAAGCCTGACCAAAGCCTTTTACGAACAGGCCATTCTCAGCTTTAAGGTTGAATAGAGAGAAATCTTGAAGCTGGCTCAAACCATCAATGATCTCGCCGAAACGCTCTTGCATCTGGCCGATCACTTGAGTCCAAAGCTCCGTTTCACGCTCTACAACACTTGCTTGAGCATCAAACGTTAAACGCTTACGTGCGTACAACTGCTTCGAGCTTTCTTCATCTTCAATCATCATCAAAGACACTTGAGGGTTTGCTTTCAAGTTACGAGCATGACGAGCAATATCAGAAATTAGAACAAAGTAACCTTCTTGGTTCTGAACGAAAGGCGCGTAACTTACGTTCGGGCGACCTTCTTCATCAACCGTTGCAAGTTGAAGGGTACGGCGCTCTTGGCGAAATTCTTTAATTTCTGGACCTAGGCGACCTTGTAGACGTTCTTGTTTTACTTGCTGTTCCATGGGTAATTCCTTTCTTCACTTTCTCTGATTTATTATGTTTGCTCGAGGTTGAGCGATCATTAGCGAACTAAACGATCCTCGAGCATTGATGTACTGTTTAAACGAGTTGGCAACCTAATTTAAGCTTGCCATTAAGTCTGCTTAAGCTTGTTCTTTTAGTGCTTTGAAGCGTTCTACTTGGTCGGCAATAAGCTCACGCTTTTCATTGCGACCTAGGTAGATCTTAAAAATGTTCTCGCCTGTTTCACTGAAGAAACCGAAGTAATGACTTTCACGACCCATGAACGCCTTGCTCACCAAACCAACATGTTTGATGTTGTCGAGTTTCAGGTGGCCATGAAGTTCGCCCTCTTTGCCCATCAAGTTGTAGTAACCACGCGCGACTTTACCTTTAGGGAAAGGCGCTTTTACTTCGAAGATTGAGCCGAATGAATGCATAATTGTAGTCACTGGGCCCCAACCCACTAAACCTTCTAGAATTTCTTGAGCACGGCTACCATCTAGCATCACTGCCATGTCGTTTGGAAAAGCAGCAACCACTTCAACTTCTGAAACACCTAGCTTTTCAGCAATTGCTGTCGGCAATAGTTTTGGCTCTTCTTCTAGAATTCGAGCTACGCTTTGTTCTAGGGTTTCTGTCATTTCTAATGTTGTATCTGTCATTGAATATGTGTCCGTATAAACGAGTAATTGACATTAGGGCGTGTTGATCTCTCGAGCTGATTTTTGCAGCGAGTTGCTGGGTATTTATACAAGGCAGAGGCTTTGATGTGTAGCTAGCCTACATGAGAAGCCAATAACGTAGTAGAAATGACCAGCAAACGCTGCCCGAAGGGTTCGGCTAAAAGCGTTCTACTCTTTGTTGAGGGAGATTTGCTTAGAATGACTAGGCTTCTTCCCCCTCGCCGCGATTAAAACGCTTTTATCTCGAACAAAATTTAACCTCGAAAGGTCAACACGCCCTAGGTATAAACTAAAAATTCGATATTAAGCGTGCTTCAAACTTGCATGCGGGTGAACGCCTGAACCTGATGCTTTCGGTGCTGGGTGCATCGCTTGATATTCAGCGTTAAGCACTTGAATCACACTCTGAGCAAGGCTTACTGCCCAGAAGCTACCAGCAATAGTCAGGCTCAGGTAATTCTCTGAAAGCTCAACCAAACCATTCTTCTCCCAATGTGAGAAGAGAGGCTTCAAGTAATCGAACGTATCTTGTCCCATAAAGGTCGGCAACGTACTTCTTCTAACAACACCAGAGTCAAAGCCTGCCTTTAATGTCGAGAAGATTGGCTCTAGTGAGCTTTGCTTCGTCATCATCGCAATAGGTAATTGACCTTGCTTTATAGACTCCATGTAACTGTCTAAAGTTCGATGTTGCATCACTCCATGACCACCGATGTTGCCACCAGCACCACAACCAATCGGCAGAACTTCGGCATAAGTTTTCGCTAAGCTGTTGTAAATGCTGCGTTCTCGGTTATCACGAGTCCAGTGATTCACGCTCAGTTGCTTAACCTTATTTTTTGCCATGAACTCGACGCCCGCCAAGTACATGCTCGCTTTATCTGGCGTATTCGCTGGTGGTGGAATTTTTCCTTTCTCAACTAGATTAAGCATAGGAGCATTACCCCCAACAATCAGTTGGTAGAGGTCAATACCGTGAGAACCAGTAGACATGTAATCTTCTAAGTCTTGTTGGAACACTTCCATAGACTGGTATGGTAATCCGTACAGCAAATCCAGAACGATGGGAGCTTGCTCGGTGCGGCTCAAAGCACTGATACGTTCCAACACCACTTCACGGTCATCTAAGCGCTTGGCACTGCGTCGAACCTGAGTGTTGAAACTTTGAATACCAAATGAGAAGCGATTGAAACCACCTTCAAGCGCACGATCAAACATCTCGTCGCCAAAGCGATTGATGCGCCCTTCCAAGGTCATTTCCACATCGTTTGCTAGTGGGAAATATTGGCGAATAGCCTTGCCTAACTGCTCGACTTGTTGAGGAGACAAGTCAGTAGGTGTTCCACCACCAATGTAGACCGCATGAAACAATCCAGACTGAGCCCAAGGGGTTTTGGCTTTTTGCTTCAACTCAACCATCAGCGCATCGAAATACTCATCCACTAATTTTCGGCTAGCGGCATTTTGGAAAAAGTTACAAAACGTACAGCGCACACGACAAAAAGGAATATGGATATACAAGCAACGTTTATCCTGTTTTTTCCCTTCACTTAGCATCAGTTCATCAAAGAGCTCCAACTTCTTGCTCGGATCGACCGGAATTGAACTTCCTCCGGCATGTGCAGAATGCTTTTTCGCAAACGCAAAACGAAGCGGATCAGGGCTAGAAACACCCAGAATTGATTCGTCAAATTTATAGATATCAAGACTCATATAATCTCTCTAAACACTTACATAGCAAAGTCTGGAAGACTATTCGCTAAAAACTGAGAGAATCATAAATAGACGCAAATGATAATGCAATTGATAATTGATCTTATTTAGATTCTAAGCAATAATCCGGTACAGATTTTAGATTTGGTAAAGGATTGAATGTGAACGTTCCTAGATATGTTATTGCAGGCGGTGCATCGTTAGTGATTCATGCGGCACTATTGTTTGTCGCTCAAGAATCCAAAGTATTTGCGATGCCTGCAGGTAGCCAATCGAACACGGTATCGATCAACTTCACGCCTAAGAACACGCCTTCCCCGGCTCAACAAAAAACCATCACAGAGCCGGTTGAACCAGAACCAATCAAAGAAACCGTCTCACAAGCTGAACCTAAACCTGTCGAACCCAAGGCCGTTGAGCCTAAACAAGCCAAACCGACGCCAAAGAAAAAAGCGATCACCAACAAGCCTCAACCCAAGAAAGTAGAGAAAAAGGTTGTTGAAAAGAAACCGATCCAAAAGAAACCGGTGCCAGAGAAAAAGGTCGTTAAGAAAAAACGCCCAGAACTAAAACCAGAGCCAAAGTCCAAACCAACGCCTCAACCAGAAAAACTGGCCGACAAGAAAGTCGATAGAAATCTGACCGAGTCTGCCAACCAACCTCAGGAAGTAAACCAAGGCGTATCAAACCAAGAGCCCATATTAGTCACTAAGCCCTCTTTTTCTTCACGCCCGACACCACCGAATTACCCACGCCAAGCTAGACGTCGTGGCGTTGAAGGTGTCGCAACTTATGAGGTCTGGTTAGACGCAGAAGGCAAACAAATTAAACAAGCATTAGTAAATTCATCAGGCGCACTAATGCTCGACAACGCCGCTTTAGACGCCATTAAACAATGGAAATTCTCACCTCACACTGTCAATGGTCGAGCGATTGCTCACCGTGTACAAATACCTGTTCGTTTTAGGTTGGATTAATCATGCAACAAATCAGTTACTTACAAGATCAACTTGGCTTAATGACTTGGCCTCTTCTCATCTGTTCTGCACTAACAGCAATGATCATCGCTGAACGTGTCTTCCAAGTGATGTTAAGCATTGGTGTTGGCAAACGCGCCATTCGTCGAGAGCTCAACCAGATCTCACCAACCAACAGCAAAGAGATCGAAGCATTAGCACAATCTATCTCAGGAAAACGACCGCTACTGTACAAGGGCGTGTCGATGTTGCTTGCTCACCACTCTTTCTCAAAAGGATTACGTGAAGATGCAGCAGGAATCTGGCTACAAGAAAAACGCCACCAGCTTCATGCCGGATTGAGGCTGCTTGGTTTAATCGGCGTAATTAGCCCGCTAATTGGCCTACTTGGTACGGTACTTGGACTTATTGAGATGTTCAAAGGGGTTGCTGCTACAACCGGCAGTATTACACCGAACGATCTAGCTGACGGCCTTGGCTTAGCAATGAGAACCACAGCGGCAGGCTTGATGATTGCGCTTCCTGCGATCTCTGGCGCTCAACTGCTTGGGTTATGGGCCGACCGAGTACTGGCTCAGTTAGAACATACTCTGAACTATGTGAATGTGTGGCTAGAAGGTATGTCGATTCAAACCAATCACCCTGACGAGACTAAAGGCTCATCAGTAAACAAAGTCGGTGATGTGAGCCAAGCATGATTAAAACGCCCCACTCATCTCAAACACAAAGTTTAGCGCCAGATTTAACACCGCTGCTCGACATCATTTTTATCGTGATGGTTTTCCTGCTTCTGACAGCATCGGTGAAGTTGGAGTCATTAGAAGTCGAACTACCAAGCTCTGATATTAAGAACGTTTCTGAAGTTCATAAAGATTCGATAAGCGTCAATATCTTAGATCGCGAACCTTACTGGGCGATTAACGGCAGAGAGTACATCGACTGGGAAAACTTCAAAATTGCCTTACTCGAAGAAACAGGTTCAGCGGATAAAAAGCCGATCATCATTGGCGCGGATAAAGCTGCCAACGTTGAGAACCTAGTGAAGTTGCTGTCGTTCCTTCAAGAGAATGGAATACCCGCAACCCAATTGCTCACCGAAGATGGCTAGAACAACTCTCTATTTTCATGAGGTTAAACTCTAGTTACTAAGACCCAATAGCCAGAGCTAAACCTCTCTATCGATACGAACTCACAATGCGAACGGACTGCTCACTGAGAATCTTCGCGAAACAAATAGATAATATAAAGAAATGATTATGAACAACTTAAACGTGCTCAATAAATTAAAGACCAAGAGACATCTCCTTTCAGTAGCAGCAATGAGCTTGGTACTGACTGCGCCAACGGCAATGGCCAATGACGTAGAACACCCTCGAATCATCAGTGCGGGTAGCGCTGTTACCGAATTGGTTTTAGCTCTGGGTGCTGAAGAGCAGCTAGTGGCAATTGATGTGACCAGTCACTTCCCTCAATCAGAGAATCTACCGAAGATTGGTTACCACAGAAACTTATCTGCTGAAGGCTTGATTGCCTTAGAACCAACGACACTCATCGGCTCAGATGAGATGGGGCCAGACAACGCCATTTCTCAATTAAAGTCGGCAGGCGTCGATGTCGAGATCGTGAACACTGAAGCAAACGTGGAAGGGCTATTAAAGCGTATCGACCAAATCGCAAAGATCACCCATACCGAAGACCACTCTCAGCAAGTGAAAGCCGAAGTTAATCAAAAGATCGCAGCACTGAAAGCGAACCAAGTGCCAAACAACGAAGCGAAGAAAGTTCTGTTCCTGTTACTGCATGAAGGTCGCCCTGCGAACGTTGCCGGTGGTGAGACTTCACCCAACGCGATCATTGAATTAGCTGGCGGTGTTAACCCTGCTGCTCAAAGCCTAACGTCTTACAAACCACTGTCGATGGAATCACTGGTAGAAATGCAGCCTGATGTCATCTTAGTGAGCGGCCGTAGCTACCAGAAAATGGGCGGCGCTGATGCCATTCTTAAGTCGTTACCTATGCTAGCGGCGACGCCAGCAGGCATGAACAAGCAAATCATTACAGTGAAGGGCAGCGCTTTAGTTGGAGGGCTTGGTCTTGAAAGCCTTTCTGAAGCGAAGCGATTAAACGCACTTATTTATCAGCTATAACTTATCTACCGCTATAACTCGACTACCCTATTTCTACTGTTGCTTGCTTAATGCTCATCACCGTCTCATTTTTTTCGAAATCGGTGATAAGTATTGAAGCTAGTGATAGACATTGAGGCCCTTTATGTTGCTACGATCCGTCCCACTGAAAACATCGATGTTAGGCCTAGGAGCTGCCTTAGTCTTCGTCGCGTTGTACTCGATCACTGTTGGGCCAATGAACATTAGCTTGGCTGACAGCGCAGCCAGCCTGCTCCAACCAAATAATGACTTAGCACCTCACATTAATTTGGTAATTCAAGAAATTCGCTTACCCAGAACGATATTGTGCATGCTAATCGGCGCAATTCTCGCTTTGTGTGGCGCGGTAATGCAGGGCTTATTTCGAAACCCACTTGCCGAGCCAGGAATCATCGGCGTGTCTGCCGGAGCCTCATTAGGTGCAGCATTAGCCATCGTGCTTTTCTCTGAGCTTTCACTGCAATACCCCGCTTTCATGAACTTTGCAGCTGTGCCTATATTTGCCTTTCTAGGCGGAGCCTTAACCACGCTGCTCGTATATAAGCTAGGTACAGGCAAATTCGGCACTTCAGTCACCATTATGTTGTTAGCGGGTGTAGCGATCAGTGCACTATCAGGCGCAGGTATTGGCTTCTTGAATTTCATTGCTGATGACCAAATGCTGCGTGATCTTTCATTGTGGTCAATGGGGTCATTAGCGGGCACTAAGTGGTCTGGCATTTTGCTTGCTGCTGTCACGCTCGTTGGATTGTTTGTTATTTTCTATCGTCAAGCTATGTCACTGAACGCGCTGCTACTTGGGGAATCAGAAGCACAGCATCTTGGTATCCCAGTACAGAAGCTCAAGCGAAGATTGATTCTACTGACGGCCGCAGGCGTTGGCGTCACGGTTAGCCTATCTGGCATGATTGGCTTCATCGGCCTTGTTATCCCTCACTTAGGTCGCATGTTAGCTGGCCCAGATCACCGAATTCTGTTGCCCCTTTCAGCGGTACTAGGTGCATTACTATTAACAGCTGCAGACATGTTCTCACGCGTGGTACTTGCACCAGCAGAGCTACCAGTGGGAATTGTCACTGCGATTATCGGTGCTCCATTCTTCTTGTACCTTCTATTTCAACAGAAAGGGAGAATCCTTTAATGTTTCCTTCAGCGTTAAAAGCGACCGACATCGAAGTGAAGTTCGGTAGTAAAGTGATATTAGATGGTGTTTCTATTGAGATTGAAGCAGGAAAGGTAACGACACTGCTTGGGCCAAATGGCGCAGGGAAAAGCACTCTACTTAAAGCCTTATGCCAAGAGATTTCGAGCACCGGTGATATTCAATATTTTGGACACACCAAAGACAAGTGGCCTTCTCAAAAGCTGGCAAAGCACTTGGCTATGCTTCCTCAGCATAGTACGTTGACCTTCCCATTTTTGGCGCATGAAGTTGTCGAGCTTGGTGGTATCCCTCTGCAAGAGTCCAACAAAAACCTCACCAGCATCGCTAACCAAAAAATGGATATTGCTGATGTGACTCACCTGAGTGAAAGGCTCTACCCTTCGCTATCTGGCGGTGAAAAACAGCGTGTTCACTTGGCTCGAGTGCTAACCCAACTTCACTATTCTGGTGACCAATGTATCTTGATGCTCGATGAACCCACATCAGCACTGGATCTTGCCCACCAGCACAACACCTTAAAGATCGCGAGAGAGTTAGCCGACAACCACAATGCCGCGGTTATCGTAGTTTTGCATGATCTCAACTTAGCCGCGCAGTATTCCGATCGATTAGTGGTATTGAAAGATGGCAATTTGGTGTGCGATGGCAGCCCTTGGGAAGCACTTAAGCCTTCGATGATTGAAGATGTGTACGGCTACACAAGTATTGTAGAAAAGCACCCAACCATGAGCTTCCCTCAAGTTCACCCCGCCCAATAAGTTCGATTTAGGAGCTTCTCATTTTGAGTATTCGTTCCTAATAACA
This sequence comes from Vibrio sp. 14N.309.X.WAT.E.F5, assembly GCF_030397615.1. Taxonomy (NCBI): domain Bacteria; kingdom Pseudomonadati; phylum Pseudomonadota; class Gammaproteobacteria; order Vibrionales; family Vibrionaceae; genus Vibrio; species Vibrio sp. 14N.309.X.WAT.E.F5. The sequence goes on from NZ_JAPNXR010000007.1 coordinate 74,845, forward strand.
ATGACGTCATTCAAAGCCTCGATTTGTACGAGGCTTTTTATTGGCTCATAGCCCCTCTCTCGCCTTAAACTCAACTTTGTTAGTGACCACAGCAATAACCCCTCAAACGTCTCACTCTGAACGTTTGAGGCTCTAGAAAACAACATTATCAATTGATGTTACTTAGCTTTCCGCAATAGAGTAAAAGTATAAGGCGCGAACGTAAGCATTTAAAAAGAAAAGAAATAACGCCATTCAACACAAATGCAAAGATTGGTAAAACGGTATACGTACGACAGAAAAACGAGAAGAAGTGATAGGAGAAGTGAAATGGCAGGCACAAAAAAAGCTCCCTTAGGAGCTTCTTTCATTGTGTGTTGATTATTGGCTCATACGAATCAATGATTTACCAATCAACCACTCTAGTTCTTTACCGCTAGTATCACCAAATTGAGTTTCAGTTAGCTTGTAAAGACGATCAATACCGTTTGCTGCAAACTCATGTGCGCTTTCAGCAGTAACGATATGATGGAAAAGTAAACGTAAGATTGCTAGGAATTCAGCGTCTTCAAGTGCTGTAACCCAACTAGCAGAGAATGCATCAAGACCATTTTCGAAGTCAATGTGTTCCATGAACATCTTGAAGATTCGACCGTCTAGCGCTGCTGTAAAGTCTGTTTTCTTTGGAAAGTGGTGGCTTATACCTGTACGAGAAACGCCCGTTTGCTGACTCAACGTCGTGTATGACATCTTGTCGTAACCCAATCTCAATAGCTGGTCTACAACGGCATCCATGATTTTCTGGATAGTGATTTCTGTATCTTCTTTACTACGCTTTGGCATATTCAGGCTCTTCTCTTTGTAAATCCATCTAACTCAGTCAATTGAAGTCAGAATGCAAATCGTTATCAGCATTATGTGAGCAAGGTGTTTTATCGCAAGTATTTATAACTACATTCACACAAATACTATGTACGAACAATTCGACAGTGACGCCTCTTTGGACGCTTAGTCTAATTATTCTTCGAATAACCACCTTACGATCCTAAGCCAGTAATTTTAAATAACGACTTAGAATATGAAATACCCAACGAAAAATTCATTGTATAAATACCTATCAAGCGATAGATAGTCTTATAAAATCATTCCTGACGCAACTAAGTGAATGATATTCTGACAAATTAATAACATTAATCTTCAGCAAAACATGATCAAGATCACATAGATATTTTGCGCCGCGAATGTTCATATTAATTTCACCTCTGTTCAAACAACATAGCATACCAGTGTAAATTAGTTCAAAGATTTTAATTTTTGTAGATACAGATCAAATTGCTCGTTAGAATAACCTCAGATTTTGTAAGAGGATTATTTATGAGCCAAGATGTTGGTAACAATGATGTATGTGAGGCTTGCGGCTGCGCAGGAGAGATCGGTTTCATCATTAAAGAAGGCGATGAGGTTGCTGAGGTAACTGTTTACGGTAGCTCTAAAGCCCTTATTGAAACTGAGTTTGCTAAGTACGTTGAGTTAGCTAAGCAAGTGTCTAGCAATGTCGAGTTTGAAGCGTCAGAGATGACAGAAGAGAGCACGGAATTACATGCACGCTTTAAATTTGAAGTAAGTGCCGAGAAGATTATTTTCGAACTTAAGACTCGCTCTCTAGCGCGTTAATTTAAGCACTAATATTCATATCACTAAAAGACGAGTTTATTACTCGTCTTTTTTTATAATTTCAATCCACCCTAGTGCACCATTGGTCTCAAAATCATTTTCAGCAGCACATCGAATCAAAACACCTGAAACTTCAACGACAGCACCAAGACTATATGCCTTATCATCATAATAACAAACTCGTTGCTGTGAACCGCTCTGAGTGACAACGACAGCAGCCTTAGCCGGCGTGGATATTATTTTATTAGCATTCGCTGATACTGAACAAAACACAGAGGTTAAAATCACAAAACCTTTTAGAATTTGACGCTTTATTTCAATCACAGATTCACCTTTCATTGTGCTCTATACCTTTTTATCTACCAACAAATGAGTAAAACACTATGCGAGAATAGTTTTTTCATTATAGTGTTAACGTCTTTCGTAATAAGAAGCTTGTTATGCTCCGAATAATTGCACTTATTATTGGTTCTTTAACCATAACAAATGTAGCCGCAGAACCACTCGATCAGTATCAAATATTGAACCATCTCGATAATTACGGAAACTTATATTTACGAAATAAACCTTACACGTCGCTTCCTACGGGTTTAGTGGTCGATGGCAACCTCAATATAGAAAATACTGCGATAACACGCCTACCCAAAGGGTTAGAAGTAAACGGCAGCCTTAAAGGCGGGAACAGCCAACTCGCCCGAGTTCCGTCGGGGGTAAAGATTAAAGGCTATGCCGACTTGATTGGTAGCCAAATCACCAGTTGGCCGAGAGGCGTCAGAGTTGGAGGGTTTATTAACCTGACCGATACGCCGCTTCAAAGGTTGCCTAACGGTTTTCGAGTGAAAGGCGACCTCAGTGTGATTCGCACTCCTTTAACGGAGCTCCCGAATGGGATAGTCATTGATGGAGACTTATATATAGGTGGCTCTGCGATTACTGCATTCCCCGATACGATGACAGTAAAAGGAAACATCTACCTCGGTGGTAACACCATTACCACGTGGCCAACCAATTTAGATCTTGGTGGCGCGGTTGCTCGCTAAGTTCAGCCCGACTAATGGGTTATTTGGTTTTGGCGTTTAGAGAAAAGACCAACACACAGATACAAAAAAGGAGCCTTAGGCTCCTTTTTCAATTCAATCTCTTGTTGGTTATCGGCTATGCGACCTAGCCAATGTTCTTCACTGGGTTCGCATAGCTATCGATTAAGTACTGACGAGCACCTTTAGGCAGGCCTGATAACTTTTCTTCAAACTCTTTCTTAACGACTTCTGTAATAGACTCATCATCTTTTTCTGCAGCAAGCAGGTTCACAGGAAAAAGTTTGTAGTTGTCATGGATCTGGCGGTCGATCTCTTCAGCAAGCGCTTCTGGCGTTTCAAAATCTTGATCGATAACTTGACCGAAGCCGACATGAACACGTCCTTTGTTACCGATGATACCTTGAATGATACTTTCGATATCTTCAAACTCACCTTTTTCGTAACTGCCGTTTACGTCTTTCTCAAAAAGCTCTATTGCTTTCGCTGTGTCACATGGATCGTTTTCGTATGAAATAGCCACAGGAACGATCTTCAATGATTTCACGTACTCAGGAAATGCGATTTTTTGCTTACGCCCTTCAACATGGAACATCTTCAGAATTGCTGGCTCTGTGAAATCATTGCCGTCTTTTGCACGACCTTCTTTCTGAGCGATCCAAATAGAGTTACCTGTTTCTAGAGAGTGCTTAATGTACGAAGACAACTGCCCTAGAGCTTTCATCATTTCACGTGGCCCTTTTAGAGAACGTTTTACGATGAAACTTTTGTTCAGACGCATCAATTCAGTCGCACATGGCTTCTTCAGCAGGTTGTCACCAATAGCGATACGACAAGTCTGGTGGTTATTTTGATGCAGAGCGTAGTTAACAAGTGCAGGATCCATAGCGATATCACGATGGTTAGAAACAAACAAATAAGCTTGATTCGCATCCAGTGACTCTACGCCAGTGTATGTAACACCATTGGTAGTCTTAGCTAGCGTGTCGCGTAAGTACTTTTTAACTTCAATCTGAATGGATTCAACGCTGGTCAGCTTGCTCCATTTCATTTTCAAGTAAACGCGTAAGATCGGGCTCATTAATGCTTTAAACCAAGACGCATGGTTTGAAAAACGATAGTGCAGGATCGCACTGATAAATTCTTCATCATTAATAAGACGGTTTAGTGCCGCTGGGATTTCATCATCGCCGTAAGGACGAATATCAACATATGGATCGGTCGGAGAGGTCATTTTTTAATTCATATAATAAATAGCTGGCTCATTCTACGCGTTGTTTTGACTTCTCGCAGCTACAGAACCCATACTTTTGACAAGGTCAGACCAGAAAGATTGAAAATCCCCTGTTATTGTTGGCATTCTTTAAGATTAGCGGTAATCTTGACGTCCCAAAACTAAGGTACTATCTATGAACTTCGCTATTGAATATACATCGGCTTACTTTTCACACTTGGTGATCACACCTCGCAAGAAAGTACTAAAACATAGCCTTGTATCGGTTCAGAGTGGTTTGGTTTTAATAAAGCTCGGTAAACAAGAGTACGCAGTTGAACCCGGTCAAAGTATTTGGGTTCCTTATGACTGCTTAACTTCACTGACCTATTTCCCGAATACACAGGTTAATCGTGTCGATTTTTCGGTTCGCTTGACGGATTCATTCCCAAGACAAGCGGGTTACATCACGCAAACTAACCTCTCTTCGGCGCTACTAGAAAAGCTAGAGCAAACCAAAGCTCGTACTTCCAATGCCAATAATACGGAACAAGCGTTTAAAGATATGCTTTCTGTATTGAAGCAAGAAGTGTTGTCGTTTAAACCACTGCTTTGTGAAAGTGCTCTGTCTCAGCGATTCAATCAGTGGAACATTGATGATTCAAATCTGCCACAAGAACACACCTTGGTGATGGTCATGCGCGAAGCGAAAAAACGCATGCAATCAGGTCAAAAACGTGCACTTGTGATTGATGATTTGTTCTCTGGGAAAGAAGAAGAGTTCGAACAACTGTGCATGCTTGTTTTTGGTGAAGATTTATAGCTTGGCGATAGCTGATATTGAAAGCAACAAACTAGATACTAAAAAGCCGCAAAAACTCAGTTTTTGCGGCTTTTTTAATTCTTAGCATTTAAACGTAGATTAATGACTAGCTATCTAGAATGGCAATTCAATCTGCATCATAAGGTCTGCGTCTCGTGAATCATGCCAGCGGTAATCAAAGCGCATACGAGGTTGCCCGTCGACTTTCTCGCCAAAACCGATGCTCAGTTGAAGGCCATGATTCATCAACCACTCTTCAGTCGACATATCATACTGCTCATCTTCAAGGTCTTCTGGGAACCACATACCCAAACCAACATAGTTGGATTCAAGGCTCTGAGTTAACAGTGGCGTGTCTTTGCTTTGAAGAACCCAATCAGACCAGTAGTCTGGAGCTTCAGGCTCTTCATCACTTAGCCCGCTGATTTCCATCATGCGTTGGCCAAAAGACTCAATACTCGAAGAGAAGTCTAAGCAGCTGTTTTCATCATCAGAAGTCAGCATGATCGAATCTAAACTAAAGAAATCACAATCAGCTTGAGCAGGCATACTGCATGCTGCAATGATCATCGTCGCTGGTATCGCGCGCTTTAGCATAGTCATCAGACCTCTTGAATTAGTGAATTTACATTATTGTATACAGTCCACTGTCTTGCAATATCTTTGTAACTGACTTTGTACTCAGTTTTGCCACATTGCTCCCATTTTGCAAAGCATTGCGAATATCGGTGCTTCGAATTTTAATTTTTTCAGGGCAAGCCATCACAGACCATCGCTCGGTAATCTCATCTGATTTATAGAAAGAAGAAAACTTAAAGAAGTTGTCAGGTCCAATAACGAACGTGAGTTCCGCGTCACGATATAAATTTTGAAGCTCGCTGAGTACTGCATAAGTGGTCACGCTTTCACCTGGGGTAAATAAACTCTTTTCGATCAAAGAAAGCTCAACTTGATCCAGTGAAAGATCACTAATAAATGCGTTAACTAACTGACATCTCGTATCAAAGTCTAGCATCTCTTTTCCCCAAGCATGAGCAATGCTTGGAACGAGTAGAATTTTGTCGAAGTGAGCCAGTGAATCAATCACACTTTTATGACCTAAGCTCGGTGGATTAAACGCACTACCGAAAATGGCTATTTTTTCCATGGTTTATTGCTGCCTTCTCTTTCTAAGCTTGTGCAAAGAGGTTTTTAAATCGGATGATTTAGGTATGATAACACTAGATTTTTAATTTGCTTGCAGGAAAGGAATACGAATGGAACAGTTAATTCGTGACGAAATGCGCGTACTACCTTCTATCGACCCTCACTTTGAAGTGACTCGTCGCGTGGATTTTATCAAAACTAAACTTCAACAATCTGGATGTAAGTCTCTTATCCTAGGTATCAGCGGCGGTGTCGACTCAACGACATGTGGTCGCCTAGCGCAAATGGCCGTTAACAGCCTAAATGAGACGTCTGGCAGCAACGATTATCAATTCATCGCGGTTCGCCTACCTTATGGCGAGCAAAAAGATGAAGACGAAGCACAGCTTGCTTTGTCTTTCATCGAGCCTTCTCAATCAGTTTCTATCAACATTAAAGCGGGTGTTGACGGGCTTCACGCAGCTTCTCACGTGGCTTTAGAAGGCACAGGCTTACTACCAACAGATTCTGCAAAAATCGACTTTGTGAAAGGCAATGTGAAAGCTCGTGCTCGCATGATCGCACAATACGAAATTGCTGGTTACGTTGGCGGTCTGGTGATTGGTACTGACCACTCAGCGGAAAACATCACTGGCTTCTACACTAAGCACGGTGACGGCGCATGTGATTTAGCACCACTGTTTGGTTTGAACAAACGCCAAGTTCGTGAGCTTGCAGCAACCCTGGGCGCTCCAGAGCAACTTGTTAAGAAAGTACCCACTGCTGATCTAGAAGAGCTTGATCCACAGAAAGCCGATGAAGCAGCCTTAAACCTTTCTTACGATCAGATTGATGATTTCCTTGAAGGCAAAGAAGTACCTCAAGATGTGTCAGACCGCTTAGTAAGCATCTACAAAGCGACACAACACAAACGTCAGCCAATCCCGACGATCTACGATTAATAATCTAAATTAATCTCAGAATCAAAAAGGCCGGAAGTTCAGTAAACTTTCGGCCTTTTCTATTCTATGTGCGGAATAACTTAACTAGTTAATCGACAACTTCGATATCAGTTTGCGGAACACTGCAACACGCCAATATCTGACCCATATTACGTTCATGCTCTTGCAGCGCTGGCACATCCGGTTGGTGAACTTGCCCTGACTCAAGGGTCACTTTACAAGCGCCGCAGAAACCCGCACGACAACTTGAAGCAATAGACACACCCGCCGACTCTGCTTGCTCTAATAGCGTTGATTGGTTATTACCTTCGAACAGGTAGCCGTTCACACTTAACTGCAGTTGCTTCACTGCCTCTTCGGTAGACTGAGCAACACCAAACGCTTCTTGATGGTAATGCTGAGGGTTGAGTCCCATTTGAATCAGCAGTTTCTTTGCATTATCCATAAAACCATCAGGGCCACACACGAACGCTTGACGCTTGTGTAGCGCTTCAATTTTAGCGACATGCGACACGCTTAGACGCCCAGATAAACCATCCCACTCTTTGGTTGGTTGGCTTAATGAATAAATCACACGAAGTCCCGCGTGCTCACTGGCGATCTTATCAATTTCAGCTTGATAAGGGATGTCTTCTTCGCTGCTGCATTGATGATAGAAAACCACATCATCAATTTGACCATGGTCGGCTAGGTAGCGAAGCATGGATAGCATTGGCGTAATACCGCTGCCAGCAGACAAAAGCAGTAGCGGATGAGTTGGATTCGCTTCTAAGTAGAACGCACCATCTGGATTTTGAGCAACCAAAGTATCACCCACTTGGAAGTGATCATTTAACCAGTTAGAGATTTGACCATCGTCCACTCGCTTCACTGAAATCGCTAAACGACCCGCTCGTGAAGGGCTAGAAGATAACGTGTAACGACGAGAAACCTTCTCGCCATCAATCACCATCTCAATCGGCAGATGTTGCCCTGGCTGATAACTTGGCAATGAATGGTTTTCTTTGGCAGGCTCTAACCAAAAGGTCGTAAAGTCACGAGCGATCTCTTCACGCTCAACACAGGTTAGATGCAGCGACTCAACCCAAGTGTCTTCATAGTGTTCTTTCTCTTTGGTTTCGAGTACTTCAACCACATCACCCGCTTTAACCAAACCTTCATTTTTAGCCACAAGATTCTGACCAAAGAAAACGCCACCACGCTCATTAGCTCTGAATGTAGAGAAGGTATTAAGAGGCTCTTTTGTTGCTCTAAATTCGCCACGCTCAACATCAACTGTCGTTAGGATACAACGCTCACAAGGCTTCACCGCTTCGAACTCAACCTCACCGATACGGATACGCTTCCAACCATCTTCAGCAAAGGCTTCGGTATTTGAAACAACAAAGTTAGTGCGGAACTGATCCATCGAGTGAACTTCAGGGCTGCGGCGATTAAGCTCATCTAGAGAGGCTTGGCTGATCACTAACATTGGGTAACCATCAGCGAAACTTACGTTCTGACCTAGTTTTTCACGAACACGATTCGATTGCTCACCAGAGAACAATAGCTCAACACGAACTCCGAGCACATCACTGAACCAATCATCGGCTTCATCACATGTTGTGTATGCCGTGAAGCTGTCTTTCCACACCGTTGCTGGTGCTTCTTGCATCTTGAAATTTGCATACTTTAGACGCAAAGGCTCTTTGCCTTCATAAGTGAAGATCAAACCGTCAGGCTGCAAGCTTGAAGATACCTTGACCATTTTCGGGTACTTACGCGCCGTGATCATCGAACCGTCAGCCAGTGCCAACATAAAACGTCTGTCAAAAGTCAGACCCTGTTTTTCGACCCAAGCAGAAGAGAGTGCGATCCCGCCCACTGATTTAACCGGAAACACATTAATTTGAGATAAGGAGGGCTGTTGACCTGAAAGCTCTTGATCCAAAGCCTTTTGATCCAAAGGTGACTGCGACATAACGATTCCAATGTTTTGTTGTTTGTCCCAATGCTAACAAATGGTTATAAATAGATAAACTGGCAGGCATTAAACACTTGATACTAAGCTAATATCTTGAGATGTTTAGCTTTCTATCTTGATACATTAAGGCAGCAATGCAGTAACACTCTCCAGACGTTCTATAATATGAACACGATTACCGCATTGAACTTTCATTGAATAAAAAGGATTTATCATGAACAAACTCGTCATTATCATTTTATGTGTACTGCTTCCGCCTGTTGGCGTGTTCTTCGCTCGCGGCGCCGGGAAAGATTTGGTGATTAATATCATTCTTACTTTCTTCTTCTGGGTTCCAGGAATGATCCATGGTCTATGGGTAGCCACCCGCTAACCCTTATTAACAAATAGATACCGAATAAAATATCCATAAAAACAAGCTCCTAACCCTGAAGAGTTAAAAATAGGATGAAATGAAAGTGCTTTTCCACTATCATCCTGTCGCCTAAACGTAAGCGATTGCTTTCACAGATTTCGCTGAGTTTAGGCTCCAACTACATAACACTTCAAATGGTGGGAGCCTTCAATGACACAACTTACGATTACTCGTCCTGACGACTGGCACGTTCATCTACGCGATGGCGAAGTATTAAAAGATACAGTCCGCGATATCAGCCGCTACAATGGTCGAGCGTTAATCATGCCAAACACCATCCCACCGGTAACCGATACCGAAATGGCTCTTGCTTACCGTGAACGCATCATGGCAGAGCAGCCAAGTGAACCGTTCCAGCCTCTAATGGCACTTTACCTAACAGACAACACTACTCCTGACGAAATTTGCAAAGCGAAAGAATCTGGCGCTGTTGTAGCAGCGAAGCTATACCCTGCTGGCGCGACGACAAACTCGGATTCAGGCGTAACTTCAGCTCAAAAGATTTACCACGTGTTAGAAGCGATGCAAGAAGTGGGTATGTTGCTGCTTGTACACGGTGAAGTAACGGCTCATGATGTTGATATCTTTGACCGTGAAAAAGAGTTCCTAGACACAGTTCTAGCACCGATTGTTAACGACTTCCCTAACCTAAAGATCGTTCTAGAGCACATCACGACTGCAGATGCAGCGACTTTCGTTAAGAACGCTAACGAGAACGTAGCGGCAACCATCACAGCTCACCACTTGCTTTACAACCGCAACCACATGTTGGTTGGCGGTATTAAGCCACATTTCTACTGCCTGCCTATCCTTAAGCGCAACACACACCAGTTAGCACTTATCGAAGCGGCAACAAGCGGTAGCAAGAAGTTCTTCTTGGGTACAGACTCTGCACCACACGCTAAAGGTGCAAAAGAGTCAGCATGTGGTTGTGCAGGTTCTTACACAGCACACGCTGCGGTTGAACTGTACGCTGAAGTATTCGATTTAGAAGGCAAGATTGAGAACCTAGAAGCGTTCGCGAGCCACAATGGTCCGGATTTCTACGGCATGCCTCGTAATGCAGACACCATCACTCTTGTTAAAGAAGAATGGAATGTTGCTGAAACAATGCCTTTCGGTTCAGACATTGTTGTGCCAATCCGTGGCGGCGAGACGATTGCTTGGGCTGTAAAATAAGCGCTTGGGCTGTTAAGTAAACGCCCTCCATTTAACGAAAAGGGTCACCATAATCATTATGGTGACCCTTTTTTGTTTCGATGAAAGACTGTCTTATTATAAAAATAATGAACGATTACTTACCGCGCATTTTTCCAATCGCAGTCCAAACAGCAACGACAATCAAGCCAGCTAAAACCCCAATCACACCGTTTAATAGTGTCGGTACCACCGCTGTCGCAATCGTATGTCCACTAAAATCCATAATAATCGGTTCAATTAAATGATGAATCGCAGGAACGTTGTGCACCACAATACCGCCACCAACCAAGAACATCGCAGCCGTGCCGACCACAGCAAGCATCTTCATTAGCTTTGGTGCAAAGGCGACTAACCCATTACCCAAACGGGTTTTGATGGTACTACCATTCGATGTTCGTTGGAGATAGAAACCTAAATCGTCCAACTTAACGATCCCTGCCACTAAGCCATAAACACCAATCGTCATCACAACGGCTATCAAACTCACGACAAGAATCTGAGTAAGGATACTTGTACCCGTTACGGTACCTAGCGCAATCACAATGATTTCCGCAGATAATATGAAGTCAGTACGAATCGCGCCTGAGACCTTTCTCTTCTCATATTCCTCTATGGATTCGCCAGTACTCGTATCCTCTTCCTTCTCGTCATCTTGATGAGCATGAGGAAAGAGCTTCTCTAAGATTTTCTCCGCCCCTTCAAAACAAAGAAACAAACCACCAATCACGAGAAGTGGCATGATCAACCAAGGGATGAACGCACTGATCAATAATGCCGCCGGAACCAAAATCAGCTTATTTTTAAATGAGCCTTTTGCGACCTCCCATACCACTGGGATTTCTCTTTCAGCAGAAACACCTGATACCTGCTGAGCGTTAAGGGCTAAATCGTCACCCAATACGCCTGCGGTTTTTTTAGCTGCCACCTTAGACATCAGTGCGACATCATCCAACACGGTTGCAATGTCATCTAGCAGTGTTAATAAACTTGCTCCAGCCATTTTATTGTCTCTTTATAAAGGATTGAACCATCGATGAAATGTAACATCATCAATTCACTCATCAAAGTTATGAGTCTGTAAAAAATAAAGTCACAAGTTGTGTTTTCTATTGCTGTCTCTGTTAGACAGGAATAATCTGTCTTAATCTTTCACGAACATAAAAGAAAAAGTATAGATGAAAAGTGAATCTACCTACCCAATTGGTAAGCCAGGACAAAAGTGGCAACAAGCAGAACGTGAAGCATGGTTAGCTCAAAGAACGGTTAAGCGTGAATACCAACAAGAAGTTGTGCCAAAGATTAAAGCACTTGCAGACCGTTTTGACATCGAACAATACGGCGCACTGAGCTACGACGAAGCTCGATTCCCACTTTTCGCAATTAAGAGCAAAAACTGGGATGAGTCAAAGCCGACTATTCTCGTTACAGGTGGCGTTCACGGTTACGAAACCAGTGGTGTGCATGGCGCTATCAAATTCGCAGCGACCCAAGCAGAGAAATATGCAGCGCACTTCAACATTGTAGTAGCACCTTGTGTAAGCCCTTGGGGCTACGAGGTGATCAACCGCTGGAACCCAAATGCTGTTGATCCAAACCGCTCTTTCTATGACGGTACGCCAGCAGAAGAATCAGCAAACCTGCGTGCTTTAGTGGCCTCTTTGCCAGAAGTATTGGTTCACGTTGACCTCCATGAGACGACAGACTCTGATGAAACTGAATTTCGACCAGCACTCGCTGCTCGTGATGGGATTGAGTACATCGAAGGTATGATCCCAGATGGTTTCTACACGGTTGGCGATACAGAAAATCCGCAACCAGAATTCCAAGCGGCAGTAATTGCTTCAGTAGAAAAAGTAACCCACATTGCGCCTGCGGATGACGAAGGCAAGATCATTGGTTCAGACGTCACTCAACACGGTGTGATCAACTACCCAATGAAGAAGCTTGGCTTATGTGGCGGCGTGACCGACTGTAAGTACGGAACAACCACAGAGGTTTACCCAGACAGCGACAAAGTGACTGACGAAGAGTGTAATGACGCTCAAGTTGCTGCTGTAGTAGGTGCTCTGGATTACGTTATTCAACACGAACTGAACGCGTAAGCTATTAGCTATTAGCTATTAGCTATTAGCTAAAGCTGCTCCCTAAAACTAAAAAGAGCCATAAGTGACGATTCACTTGTGGCTCTTTTTTTGTCTTTTCTACTTGTCTTTGATTTCTTCTTGGGCATAAAAAAGCCCCCTTGCACACAGTACAAAAGAGCTTTGAAATAACGCTGAATAAGGAGTAATTAGCGAACTATATACTCCCCATACTCGATTACTTTATTTAGCGGTTTCGCTAACGTTTTCTTGTCCTTTATCTACTTCAGTCAGTAGACCTTTCAACAAGCTAAAACAGCCAATAAGAAGAATGATCGTAAACGGCAGTGCAGCAATGATTGTGATCGATTGCAGAGCTTGGATAGATTGAGTACCACCAATCCACAGCATTACCATTGCGATAGCACCTGAGATAACCGCCCAAACCACTTTCTGTTTAACAGGAACTTCAAGTTTACCACCCGCCGTCATGCCATCGATAACGATAGAGCCTGAGTCTAGCGTTGTAACGAAGAACACAATGATCAGTGCGACTGCGAGAACTGACAGAATGCTACCGAACGAGTAAGCATCTAGCATGTAGAACAAGCTTAGAGATACGTCTGTAATGCCTTGGTCGAGGCCAAGTTGTCCCACATGGTTAATTACTTGCTCGATAGCCACGCCACCGAAGATCGACATCCAAGCCGACGTTACCAATGTTGGGATAATCAGTACGCAAAGTAGGAACTCACGAACCGTACGGCCCTTAGAAATACGCGCTACGAACATACCAAAGAATGGTGCATACGCAACCCACCATGCCCAGTAGAACACAGTCCAGCCATGCAGCCATGTTGTGTCTTCACGACCCGCACTTTGGCTCAAAGCTACGATGTTTTTCACATAGCCCGTTGCCGCAGTCGCCACAGAATCAAGCACTGTCGTAAAGTTCAATACAGCGATAAGACCAAGGAATACGAACGCAATAACCATGTTCAGGTTACTTAGGAACTTAACACCACCGTCCATGCCACGCATAACAGAGATGATCGCCAAACCCATAATCAAAACGATAATAGATTGCTGAAGGTAGATGTTGTTTTCCAAGCCAAACACGTGACTAATACCACTTGCTGCTTGCGTACCACCTAGGCCCAATGAAGTCGCAAGGCCAAACAGAGTAACCAGTACCGTTAGTACGTCGATCACATCACCTGTTTTACCCCAAACTCGTTCACCCAGTATTGGGTAAAACACAGAACGCATTGATAGCGGTAAGCCTTTGTTGTAAACAAAGTACGCTAGACAAAGCGCCGTCATGCCATAGATAGCCCACGCATGAAAACCCCAGTGGAATACGGTTGCACCTAGTGCCAGTTCACGGCCTGCTTCTGTAAAAGGTTCCGCATCTAATGGTGTGCCGAACCAGTTAGTGAAGAATGCGGTTGGCTCAGCAACACCCCAGAAAATAAGTCCGATACCCATACCGGCTGCGAATAACATCGCAATCCAAGATGACATCGAATAGTCCGCCGTCGCGTCTTCGCCACCTAGGCGAATCTTACCCAACGGTGAAAATGCTAGAACAACAGCAAACGCTAGCATGATGTTAGCTCCCCACATAAACAGGAAGTCAAACTTTGATAAAACAGCACCCTTAATAGAATCAATAGCAGCTTTAGCATCTGCTGGAGGAAGAGCAAGAAGAGTGATGATGAAGAGAAGAGATAAGCCTACTGAGGCTATGAAGACGGTATTGTGGACATCCATGCCCCATTTACTGACGTTATCTTGACCAACTTGATAGTCAGTAGAATCGATACTGTATTTTTTTGATTTAAAACTCATAAATTATGATGTTCACATATCCGAATCAACGAATATAAGGACGCTCTCCATATCCAATTACTACTTGATTGGCTCGCCGCACCACCTAAATAAAGGCGATAAAAATCACAATGATTGGTGATAAATGGACTTACTGGCTCAATCCCAAGGCGCGTATTATAGCACAGGTCGAAGCATTTTGACTGAGTTTTAGCTCAATAGTTACCCAAACCACCGTTGATAGTGATAGTTAACCCAATAAAAACAGAATAAAATAAACAGACAAAAATCTTTAAATACAATACTTTAAATTAAAATGACGCACCGTAAAATCTCATCCAAACTTTCTACAGATAATATTAACAACAGCCTGATTTATTTATAGCTCTAATAAAAAAGCCCCGCTATAGGGGCGGGGAAATTACCAAAGGTAAAAGAGAAATCAGTATTCAAATGTCAGTGCTATGTCTTGCTACGCTTCTCGCCACAGAGACTGCACATTTCAAAGGCAGTACATTAAATCGCGAAGCAAAAGCCTAGGTTGTAGTCTTCGCCATTCTTTTCAGTGAACTCTTTATCTTCACTCGATGCGCTTGGTCGGCCGCTTTCATCACCCTTCACTAAGCTAACCCAGTGGCGAATACCAGAAGAGAGGTTCGCTTCAGTTTGGCCAAACGTGGTGCATGTCTCTAATTGAATGTCTTCGATGTTCACCAACTCTAAGTTGCCAGTGCCTTTACGAGCACCTATTGTCACTTCAACATGGGTACCGCTCTCGTCACGAAATAGAATTGACGATGGTTTAGATTTATCACCCGCATAAGCGACAAAGTGCTTCGCTCTTTTCAGGCCAGTGTGCTCGCCGTTTTTGAAGTAAACCTGAACATGTCGATAATCAATCTCGTAGCTCACTGCATCTTCGTGTGAACCCGCCTCTAAAGGGAATAGAGTATCAAGCAACTGTTTCGCCATTTTTTGTTTTTCGAGTTGCTTGTCTGCTTTCACCATTTCTACGGCAAAGACAGCTTCAGCAATAAATGTTGAATGGTTTCTGTGAAGTTCTGTTTTGTCTAGTGTCAGCATATTCATAATCTTTCCCTCTTACGGCTTTGAATTTCATGTAGGTCAAAAATCCTGATTGACCCTTTTCAAATGTGTTCTTTACTGTGTCGCTTCCATGTATTTCATACTACTTGTATTTTTTAAACAATTTCACAACAAAAATTTCACAGTGTGAATTTTACTAAATTGATTTTTTACACAAACCGGAATTTCCGCCCCCAGCCCTTTATCTAATTGGGCTGAGAGCTCATTAGACACACTTTTACGTGTTGTTTGATTTTGTGTAATAACCGACCCCAACCAATTTATTGTCGATCACTCGATAATAGGTGTGCTTGGTTTCGACTTTGCTCGACAGGGGATTTAGCCATCGATAGGTGTAAACACCACGGCCATTTTCTTTGGCGAGATTTAACATCTCAGTGAGAATTGGCTTATCGTCAGGGCTTAGAATTTCGTTGTGTGAACGTCCAACAAGCTCAGGGGATACACCATGTGCAAGTAGCTTTCCGGAGCTCATATCCATCACAAACACATACAAATCTCCTTCAACAAAGCTACCCTCAGCGTCATTGAATTCAGTCAGGCTCTCTTGTTCTGACTCCACTATCGCTGTCATGGCTCTCGCCAATAAATTCTTCGCCTCAGCAGCACTCGAACGTTCTGGGTAATAGCCCACCGCCACGATCACATCGCCCACTCGCTCAAAGAAGGTGGTTTTAGGCTCTCCCATGCGATCAGTTGGGTTGGTCCAGTGATACTTAACTTCACCAAAACCGTTGTGTACCGCTTTCGTGATCATTTCACGGAAAAATGGATTACCGTAAACGTCCTGAGTGTCTAAAACACTGTCGCCCACCAACACCATTGAAGAACCGCCACTGGCAAGGAATTGGCCATCAATCCCCAAAGCGAATACATACAACTCACCATCTATGTATTCAGCATCGCTCATGAAGTCTTGAACGCTTTCATCGCCTTCTTTTTGAACGTGTACTACAGCTTTCGCAAGCAGGGTTTTGGCTCTTCTTTCCGCGTCACTGACCACATGTGGTTCTGAAATATCGAGCACATTAACTGGCTCGTTTTCTTTCGCTGTTTCTGAATGTTCAGCACGCAATCCAATACCACTGATCACTGCAAACACGGCACAACCAATAAGGATAATTCTTGATATATTCATAGTACCTTCTCCTAATAGCCCACTAAGGACGGTAGCCAAAGCGTAATTTGTGGGAAGAAAGCGATAACGAATACGCCCACCACGGATGCAAGAACAAAGGGATGGATCTTCGCGGTGATCTGCTCGACCGTGGCCCCGCCTATTCCCGAGGCGACAAAGATATTTTCGCCGAGCGGCGGTGTAGCAAAACCTATCGACAACGTACACACCACCACAATACCTACGTGGGTTGGATCCGCGCCTAGCATGTACATAATTGGCAGCAGCACTGGCACGATAATCATGATCGCGGCTAACGTTTCCATGAACATGCCGACGAAAAGCAATAGCACAATAGTCAGTGCCCACACCATGTACATGTTGTCAGTGAAACCTAGCAATGACTCAGCCACCACGACCGGAATTTTTTGTTCGATTAACAAGCGACCAAATACCGTTGCAGCGAATAGAATCAGCAACACACGCCCGGTAATCCAGGTGGTTGTCGACAATGATTTGATGGTGCTTTTGAACGATAACTCTCGGTGAATAAACACACCCACAAACAGCGAATAGAAAATTGCCACAACCGCTGATTCTGTTGGTGTGAACATACCGCTGTAAATACCTCCGAGAATCAAAAATGGAGCCAGTATCGACCATATGCCACGGCGCAAAGCGTGTCTTACTTCACCAAATGACCAATTCTCAGACAACCCTTTATAGCCTTCTCGCTTGGCAATGAAGTAGTTGGTAACGACAAGTGTAGATGCCATGATGAAGCCAGGAACAACGCCTGCAACAAACAATTTAGGAATAGATAAAGAAGCAAATTGCCCGTGTTGAGCGATGGCTTCGGGCGGTGCCATTAATCCCATTGCTGAGATGCCAAAAATAACTAACGGGATGGATGGCGGAATGATGATCCCCAAGCCCCCTGAGGCAGCCGTTACTGCCGATGCGTAACTCTTATCGTAATCTCGCTTAACCATTGCAGGCACCATTAGCATGCCTACCGCTGCTGTGGTTGCAGGGCCTGAACCTGAGATAGCACCAAAAAACAAACACGCCATCACGGTTGCAGCGCCAAGGCCACCCGTCACGGGTCCGGCTAAGCTCTCTGCAATATCCACCAGACGTTTGGAGATACCCGCCGCCTCCATTAATGCGCCAGCGAGAACAAAGGCTGGCAGCGCCATTAACGGGAAGTTACCCACCGAAGTAAACGCGATTTGTACTAAAGCGATGGGATTTTTGTCGAGCAACATATAGGCCGCCATTGAAGCGCCGGCCAGTGATACTGTGATTGGTGCACCCAGAATTAACAGGGTTAAGAAGCCACCAAATAAAATTAGAGTTAAATAGGATTCCATTATTACATCTCTCTATTACGGCTATTCTCTGTGACGACTATTGCGATGACTTTTGTGCCGTCATTTTGCGCAGTTCTTTCACTTCAGGATCTTCGTTCTTAGCGCCCTTAAATAAGCGCTCGTAGTTGTTCCAGATAATGCGCAGCATCATTAGAGAAAATGCGATCGGCAAAATCATATAGAAGTATTTCATTGGGATGCCTGTCGTCTGAGACTTCCAGAACAAATTCATTTTGTTGAACACGAAATCGTAGCTGAGATAAACAAAGTAGCCGTTAAACAGCAGCCATAAGAAGTCAGCGATGGTTTCACAGACGGTCTGAACAATCGGGGGGAAGAACTTGAAGTGAAAACTGACTCGGTTATGCGCCGACATCTTGGCCGCAACAACAGCCCCTAGATAGGCAAACCAAACAAACATGTAAGTAGCGACTTCATCACCCCAAGGTATGGAGTAATCGAAAAGCTGACGAGTAAGGATTTGTGTGAACAGCAATAGGACAAAGCTTGCTAGCAACAGACAACATGTATATTCCTCAATGTTGTTAAGGTGCTTTTTTATTGTTTTAGCGACTGACATATAACCTCCAATGTTGATTTCCACATGACAACCAGTCGCTCGCGGTACTAAAAAGATCAGGTACTGGACAGATCAACGAGTAAAGCCATGTAAATGCCCTATCTAACCGTTCTATCGCTAGGTGATTAAGTAGCGAAGAACAGCAGATAGGGCGAATCTAATCGTTACTTTCTACCTAGTAACTCAAGAACGTCGTCTAGCTTGTCTTTGCCTCCAATGCTTGAATAGAACTTAGGCCAAACTGACTTAGTGACTTTGCTGATCCACTCTTGCTCGTTGTCTGCCGGGTCAGTGAAGACCATGCCTTTTGCTTGCAGTTCTTCACGGATCTTGTTTTCAGTATTTTCTAAGTATGCAAAGCTGTGCTCTGTCGCTTCCTGACCCGCTTCAAGAATGATCTTTTGCATTTCAGGCGTCTGTTGTTGGAAGACTGTTTCACTGACGATAAGCGGCTCAAGTGAGAAGATATAACGAAGGTTTGTGACGTACTTTTGTACTTCATTGAACTTCATCGCATGAACAGTGATGTATGGGTTGTCTTGTCCATCAACTACACCTTGCTGCAGGCCAGTAAATGTTTCTGACCACGCCATTGGTGTTGGGTTTACGCCCCATGCTTGGTAAGAAGCAATCATGATTTCGTTACGAGGAACACGAATCACTAGTCCTTTTAGATCCGCTGGTGAAGCCACTGATTTTTTAGAGTTAGTCAGAACCCTAAAACCAGAATAAGCCCAACCAACGATACGAACGCCTGCATCACGAATCGTGTTATCGACAAGGTCTTGACCCACTTGGCCTTGAGTTAATAGCACCGCTTCTTCTGCACTTTGAATGACATAAGGCATGGTCAATAGACCAACCGTTGGGGAGAAAGGCGTCACGTTGTTGATCGCCAATACTGAGAAGTCGAGAAGGCCGATTGCCGCGTCGTTGACGGTGTCTTGCTCGTTGCCCAATTGACCATTCGGGAACAGGTCGATTTTGACTTTACCGTCTGTTTTTTGCTCCATCAATTCAGAGAATGAGGTCGCTAATTCCCACTGAGTACCACCAGCAGCGTCGCCGATAGCCATTTTAAAATTTGCTGCTGCCGCGGTATGAGATAGCATCGCTGTTGCTACAATTGTGACGCCAGCAATAATTTTATTTTTAATCAATTTCATAGTCTTAACCTTTCATATCATACAGACTTCCTGCCTGTACTTTGCTCACAAGGTGACCTGGTACAACTTTCCTGGTCGTAGTTCTATTTCCCTATTTTGGAAACAATGTTCGAGTAGCTAAAGCACTTCATCCTTTAACGAATACCACTGATAAAGGAACTGTTGCCCTACTCTTCGAAATGGTGCAAACATCTCAGATTCCACCACTTCCCTCACGTTGGGGAACGGAAGTTTTGATTCAAATATTGGCAAGTCAAGCTTATGACCTTCACCTGCGATCCACTGAGCGAGGCGCTTGCCTGCTTGAGCGGAGTACATCACACCATTGCCGCCATACCCTAGTGCGTAGAATATGGATTGCTTTGGATTCGGCTGATAGATTCTTGGCATCATGTCGTGGCTAACATCCACCCACCCCCACCATGAATAATCGATTTTGATCTGATCGAGAGAAGGGAATTTTCGGGTTAAATCCGCTCTCAACATGTCTTCGTATTTCTTTTCAGGTGCATTCTTACCACTGATGGCACTGCGTGTACCGATCTGCACTCGGTTATCGGGTAACAAACGGTAGTAATGACGCAGGATTCTGGTATCAGTAATCACCTGATTGGTTTTGAAGTTACACGCGGCGATTTCGTCTTGAGTTAACGGACGTGTCACCATCGAGTTAGAAAGTACAGGTAATAGGCGATTCTTAAGCTCTGAATGCAAACCTTGGCTGGTGTAACCACCGGTACAAACACCGACAGAACGAGCCTTAACCACACCACCTGGTGTTTTTAGGTAGTGCACACCGTTGCGTGTTTCCCAACCCATCACAGGGCTTGCTGGGTGAACTTTTACGCCGAGTGCTCGCGCCTTTCTTAGATAACCAAACGCCAGTTTCCCTGCATGGATACCAATACCTTCTGGCTCATGCATTGCGCCTGCCGCTTCTTGGTCACCAACGTAATCACGTTTTACGGTTTCCGCATCTAAGATCTGCGCATCGTAATCGAACGTGTCACGCAGCAACTTGGCTTCTTTCTCGAGTGTTGCCATCACTTTTGGACGGTGAGCAACGTATAAGTGGCCACCCGGCTGCGGGTCACAATCAATGTCTTTGATTAGAGACTTAAACGTGTTCATGCCATCGATGCATTCGCGGTGCATTTTTAGCGCGGTTTCGAGTCCCCAGCGTTCAATCCACTGAGAACGCTTCAAACGTCCTGACGCACACTGAGCTTGACCACCATTTCGGGTACTGCAGCCCCAACTCATACGGTTAGCTTCAATCACAATCGCTTTAATGCCGTACATTTCAGCAAGGTGTATCGCAGTGCTTAGACCTGTGTAGCCTGAACCGATTATCGCCACATCGACATCCATATCCGATGTAATTGGGCCATCATCTTCAGGTGGCGCGCCTGCGGTATCTACCCAATAAGTCGGGGCGTATTCCTTACCGTGACCTGGGCTTTTATCTTTAAGTGGATCGTATTTTGGATCGTATCTTTCTTTTGCTTGGGTACTTTCTTGTGCTTGGGTGCTTTTCACCTTTGGCGGCACATCGGCTGCCGGTTGTTCCATTACTAAACTCATAATTCGACTCTCCTAGTCATAACACGTGAACGGGTTGTGGTTTCGTGTCTAGCTCTTGGGAGTGTTGTTAGGAGTCAAAAGAGGTCGTGTTTTACGGAAGGCATTTTTTACGCTGATTTTTCCATCTTTCAGGGTAAACACATCAACCATACGAGCTTCGATGACAGTGCCATCAGGGTTAGTCGCAGAGAACGTTGATTCGCTTACCGCGCGGTCGCCACACACAAAGTGGACAGGGTCGCTCCAGGCTGCATCTGGAAAGTTCTGCCAAACCAATTCAAAGCTATTGCGAACGGCTTCGTACCCTTCGATAGTGTTGCCAAGCTCGCCTTCTCCTGCCACGGTGTGGAAAACACAGTCTTCGGTCATAAACGACATTAGCGCTTCAATATCATGGTTATTCCATGCATCACTAAAAGACTGTAAAAAGGCGGTGTCGACTTGGTTTTCCAGCACGAATGTCGTTGCATTGGTTTGCATATTCATATTCCAGAATCCTTTATGTTTTCGTTATTGGTTTAAATTTCAGTAGCTTTGCGCCACTTTTTTATTAGAGTGTTTAAACTAGATCTGTGAAAATTTAACAACTTGATAACAAGATTCGCCACTCTAACTTCGAGTTACTTTATAAACAATCTTTAAGCTCACAGATTTCATCTTTTTATAAATTAATTGGTGTTCTAATTTTATTTATCTCGTAATCACTAGATTTATATGAGCTCTAAATAAAATCAGTAGAAATATTAGACTTTAGTCGAAATCAAAATCTTGATGGTACTTTCGGCCATACTGCTCAAGCTGGCGATCATGAGTATTAACTTGTAATTCGATATTACTCTCACCTTTATTCATGGCTTTATTGCTATCTACATGGGCTTCATTTTTTAAATCAGCCAGTGTCTCTTCAATATATTCTGTCGGTTCATTTAAAACATTCATGGAGATTAATTCCTTTATCAGGTTTACTTTCGCTGATGGAAGAATATGAACGGACACTAGACCGTTTGAATATTCTTTCTCATCGTACAAAGGCTGAATGGCATCATTGCCACCTTCCTTAAATGGGTGAATGGAATACCACTTATCTTTTCGTTGCTCTTGCTGATCACAATCAGCCACATTGAATATCTGAGTTCTATTGAAGTCACAGGGTGAGTTAAAAACACTAACCTTATGATAATCAATGGCTTTAATAATATTGATACAGTCTTTACTTTGGCTATGACATACAGACCACAGCGCATTAATCAGGTTATCTGTCCATTCAAGTAAACGGGTTGGAAACCCCTGTTTCTTGGCTAAACACATCAATAACCAATCGTTTATCTCGTGTGCACTCAACGAATGCCCGCCATAAACTCTCACGGTCGAAAGAAGTTCTTGTTCGACACGGCGAATATTCTTTCGATTTGAGCGACCTAAGCTTGGCATCAGGTTATTATTTTCATAATCACACACGTTATAAATCAAACCGCGATGCTCACTACACTCAGCAATGAGTGAATCGATTATTTCATACAACTCGTCGAGTGAGCTTATATAACGTTTATTTTTCACAACATTCATACAATAAGTCACTTAATTTATATTCGGTAAAGTTAAAGCATTAATAATCACGTTAATCAATGGTTCAATTGGTATCATTGTAATTATTTAAAAATGATAATAGTTATATATCTTCGTCAAAGATGACCATTTATGGATCCATTAGTTAAGGATCGTACAATAATAATGAGTGACAAAATTTATATAGCTATAACCACTTATGTACCGATGGAACATTTAATTAGTGTTCTAATGTTTAAGTAGAAA
This sequence comes from Vibrio sp. 14N.309.X.WAT.E.F5, assembly GCF_030397615.1. NCBI lineage: Bacteria > Pseudomonadati > Pseudomonadota > Gammaproteobacteria > Vibrionales > Vibrionaceae > Vibrio > Vibrio sp. 14N.309.X.WAT.E.F5. The sequence continues at coordinate 97,886 of NZ_JAPNXR010000007.1, forward strand.
TTATTGAACTAAGCGTTTACGTTCTTCACCTAAGCACTTTGCCAATACCCGTTAATATTGCCCGACCACGCTCTTTATAATGCGGTGGCCGGACAAACTTCCGATGACTTATACGTAATCTTTGTATTTATCTAGGAAACGAACCGGTGTTGATAGTGCATCTCGGCGGAACGGGTCGCCCAATTCCTGAGTACACATAATTTCAATGATGGTTGTTTTGCCTTCGTTCATCTGCATGTCGATGGCTTTTTGCAGGGTTGGACCTACATCTTCTAGCTTATCAACCGTGATACCTTCAGCGCCCATAGCTCTTGCGATTTCTGCAAAGCTTTGGTTTTCAAGTTCACCAGCAACAAAGCGTCGGTTGTAGAAGTCGACTTGGTTCTTCTTCTCAGCACCCCATTGACGGTTGTGGAATACCACGGCTGTCACTGGAATGTTATGGCGAACACATGTCATGGTTTCCATCAAGCTCATGCCCCACGCCCCATCGCCTGCATAAGAAATAGCGGGGCGATGAGGTGCCGCTGCTTTCGCACCAATGATGGTCGGGAACGCATAACCACAGTTACCGAAACTCATTGCAGCAAAGAAGCTACGTGGTTTTTCAAAGCGTAAGTAGCTGTTTGCCACTGAGTTGATGTTACCGATATCCGTCGAGACCATTACGTCTTCAGGCATCGCTTTTTCTAGCTCACGCAATACTTGGCGTGGGTGTAGATATTCGCCACCAGAGAACGGAGTCTCGTGTGAGTTTTCCTCAATCATATCTAAGCTGAACGAGTCACGTTCATGTGTCCACTCATCAAGCTCTTTTTCCCACAGTGCTTTCTCTGTTGCCACTGTATCTTGACGAGCGCCTTTGTTGTCATCACACAACAGTGCGCGGCCTTCCAATCTTTCAGATAGAGCAACCGCAGCTGCTTTCGCATCACCACAGATACCAACCGAAATCTTCTTAACGAGGCCAAGCATCTTGTTGTCGGCATCAATCTGAATGATTTTCGCGTTCTTCGGCCAGTAGTCCATGCCATGTTGAGGCAAGGTACCAAATGGACCAAGACGTGTACCCAAAGCGATAACCACATCCGCTTGAGCCATCAATTTCATTGCTGCTTTCGAACCTTGGTAGCCTAAAGGACCACACCATAATGGGTGACTCGCAGGGAAAGAGTCATTATGTAGGTAGCTGTTCACTACGGGTGCGCCTAATCTTTCTGCCAGTGCCGCACACTCTTGAACTGCGTCAGCCATTACCACACCGCCACCAGAAATGATGACTGGGAATTTCGCTTCAGCTATCAGGTCTGCTGCTTCATTCAGAGATTTCTCGCCACCTGGACCACGGTCTAAACGCGCTGGTTTAGGGATCTCGGTTTGAGTTTCGCCGTAGAAATAGTCACGTGGAATATTCAGTTGAGTCGGACCCATTTCGCTCATTGCGCGGTCAAAGCATCGACCCGTGTATTCCGCCATACGGTCTGGGTGTGTTACGTGTCCTTGATACTTAGTGAACTCTTGGAACATTGGAAGCTGGTTACACTCTTGGAAACCACCTAAGCCCATTGTTTTAGTACCTGTCTCTGGCGTCACAATTACGACCGGGCTATGTGCCCAGAACGCCGCTGCAATCGCAGTCACACAGTTACTAATACCCGGGCCATTTTGCCCGATAACCACGCCATGGCGACCAGATACACGAGAGTAACCATCTGCCATGTGAGCAGCACCTTGCTCGTGTACCACTGGGACCAATCGAATGCCAGCAGGAGCAAAGATATCCATTGCGTCCATAAATGCTGACCCCATGATGCCGAACATGTCGGTAACATCATTAGCAACCATAGTTTCAACGAACGCTTCTGATGGTGTCATTGTTACTGTGCCGGAAACAACCGTACGTTTTTCTTGCTCGCTCATTCTTCCATTCTCCTTGAGTTAACCAAAATTTCATTTTTCGGAATGAATTGTCTCTTTTTCGAATTCATTTTCACCTTAGTAGTAGAATTTTTGCGCGTCAACTTTTTATATTAAATTGGAACAATTCATTCTAATTAATAAAACTGGATCACATTATTGGTAGTTTTTCGTACAAAAAGTGCCATTAACTTAAGAGGAGCTGTTAATAATCGATGTCATATCGCGATAGCAGCGACAAGTGATGAGCTATATAGAGGGGAATATAATGAAAGAGGCGGAATTGATACCAACGCAACCAGTAAGTGTGAGAGAACGCTTTGGGATCGACAGCAATCTAACCGTGATGGCATTTGAACATGCGGGCGAATATGTGCCGAAAGTCGACCCTAATTACTGTTTTGACCCCGAAGTGACGCTAGCGATATTGGCAGGGTTCACCTCCAATCGTCGCACGCTGATTCAAGGCACACATGGGACGGGCAAGTCATCTCACATTGAACAAATCGCCGCGAGATTGAACTGGCCATGCTTGAGGATCAACCTAGACGGACACTTAAGTCGATTAGATTTCATAGGTAAAGACAGCATCGTCATTAAAGACGGTATGCAGGTGACTGAGTTTAAAGAAGGCATTCTTCCTCAGAGCATTCAACAACCCATCGCATTGGTGTTAGATGAGTACGACGCTGGTCGTCCTGACGTGATGTTTGTGATTCAACAGCTATTAGAGCAAGACGGAAAATACACCTCTTTAGAACAAAACCGAGTGATCACGCCTCACCCTTCTTTCCGCCTGTTTGCTACCTGCAACACGCTTGGCTTGGGTAACTTCTCAGGTTTGTATTCGGGCACTCAAGTGCTTAACCACAGTCAATTAGATAGATGGAACATCATCGCTACGCTTAACTATTTAGATCCACAGCATGAAACCAAGATCGTGTTATCCAAGCTTCCAAATCTGAATAATGAGAGTGGTCGACAACTGGTTGAGAAAATGATCGCCACCGCAGGATTAACGCGTAACGGTTTTCGGGCTGGTGACCTTTCTACCGTGATGTCTCCGCGAACGGTGCTCACTTGGGCCGAAAACATCCAAATATTCGATGATGTAGCCACCGCATTTAGATTGTCATTCTTGAATCGCTGTGAAGACGAAGAGAAAGAACTGGTTAGCGAATATTATTTCCGTTGCTTTGGTGAAGATTTAGAAACGCCTACTCAAAACTATTCACACTCGGAGTCGTAAACCATGGCCAATGTTTCTTCCCAGCAGAAAAAGATCCTCGATATTGGCGTGTCTGTCGCCAGAGCGATCAGCGGTGAGTTGAGTCTGAATTATCGGGGAGAGCGTCTCTATAAAGGCAATAGCCCCTGTTATTATCAGTCTGCACACACTAACGATCTCACCTTTGTTTCTCGCCATGAGTTGAAAAACAGCAAGCTTTCGATGCAAGGCAAGATCGATTCATCAGCATTAAGACTCTTGCTTTCAGATGCTGACCTCCATTATTCATTACGACCGAAAAACGAAGTCGAGCGTCTGTTATATGATTTCTGCGAACAGGTACGAATTGAATCGCAAATCCCGTCTTATCTAAAAGGTGTAACCACCAGTATTCAGTTCAATTTTGCGTATTGGAGCGACCAATATCATCAGAATGGCTTCACCGAATCACGAATCGGCATGTTGCTGTTTACACTGATGCAAGTCATCCACACCCGCTTAACCGGTGTCCCAGTTTCGGAGCCTATTGCTGAGACCATTGAATCGACTCGCGCCGGCATCGTGCCTACTTTCGGGTATAGCCTGAAGCGCTTAAAGCAACATAGAACCGACCAAGAGTCATTTGCACACAGCGCCAATGATCTTGCAGCCCTTGCACAAAAGCTCATCAACCAAGAGCAAGAGAGTGATAATTCGGCCACGCCAACCGTTGAAGAAGACATCAAGATCCTTGCGCAGCTTGCCCTTATCGTTGATGGTGACATTCAAGATGAAGACGTCGATACCGACATCACAGGCAGTAGCAAGGTATTCGAGCTGTCGGGTGCAAACTATCAGGTCTTTAATTCAGAATTTGATCAAGTCATCGCGGCAGACAAACTCGTCAGGCGCGCCCTATTACTCGAACTGAGGCAAAAGCTCACCGATGACATCATGGCGAGACAAGTCAACACTCGCCGTTTAGCCGCGATGCTCACTCGCTTTGTTGCCACGCCACAAAGAAACCGACGTCAGGATCATTTAGAAGAAGGCATTGTTAACGCCACCACCATCACCAAGCTCATCACTTCGCCATTGGATCGCACTGTCTTTTATCAACCTGACATCGGCGCATCTCATCAATGTGCCATCACGTTTTTGATGGACTGCTCAGGTTCAATGCAGAAACACAGTCACAAGCTAAGCCTACTGATGGATACAATTCTCAAATCCGTTGGACTGGCCAACATTCCATTTGAGATTATTGGCTTCACCACCAATAACTGGAATGGTGGCAAGGTTTATCGGCAGTGGCTTAAACAAGGTCAGCCGAAACACCCAGGCCGCTTAAACGAAGTTCGACATATTGTATTTAAAGATTTTGATACACATTGGAGACGCTCTCGCCTTGGCATTGCCAGCCTTCGGAAAGCAGATATCTTTAAAGAAGGGATTGATGGCGAAGCGGTGCAGTTCGCTAGTCAGCGGTTGCAACAGCACACCGCACAACGAAAGGTTTTGGTTGTGTTCTCAGACGGTTGTCCGATGGATACTGCCACCAGCACAGCCAACGATCAGTTCTATTTAGATAACCACCTCAAACAAGTGATTGAGCGTGAATCAAACAAAAACCATATCGAGATTCATGGTGTGGGAATGGGCGTCGATTTAAGCCCGTACTACCGCAGTAACATCACTTTAGATGTACAGGAGAGCTGCTTATTTGGATTATCTAAGAGCATCTTTGAGATGCTAAAGCGTTAAGGTTTTTGTTTGGAGATGTACGCAGTGACCAATGACGTTTCGGGGAGCGGTGAAGTATCCGCTAGCAAACCGCTAGCCTTTTATCTGAATCTTCTGAAGAGATAACAAGCAACCAAGAGACTGCATGCAACTAAAAGACAGTAAGCAACGACCATGCAGAGACAGCCATCAAGTACCCACCAATCAACATCAACACAATAAACACCAACTTTCTGAGTTGATCATTGGACAACGGCGGTGGGAAACGCCGAGCAAACATAGTGACAAGTGCAACTAAAGGAACAGCAATAGCAGATAACCACAGTATGCTCGCTTCCATGTCGCCTGCAGCGTAGACATTGACGGTACGGGACATTGACGTACAAGCGAACACCATCAGCAGTGTGCTTCGCACCAGATCGAGCGTAAAAGGTTGTCGATAGAGATGGTAAACAATCGGTGGGCCTGCCATCCCAAACAACCCACCCGCGAGCCCAGAACTAAAACCAGATAACAAGAAAGATACGGTTGCTGAACGGTCCTTTCTAGTTTTAGGTTTGAACATAAAACTCAAACCTGCGAATAACACCATAGCACCCAATAATCCTCGGAGAATATTCGTGGCCGAATCGCTCAACTCGTCTAGCAAGAACACCCCCATCGACACGCCGGGGATAATACCGATGACTAACACCACCAGAATCTTGAGTTCACCAAGCAGTGGCTTACCCATCAACGCGACCAAGCAATTGAACAAAGTCACAATACTGACCACAGCGGCTATAACGGGTAAGGAAACCAAATTAAGGCTGACCGTTAAACCAATCACTATGATACCGAGGCCAAAACCCGTGACGGTTTGGAAGTAAGTACCCACCGCAATAGTGGCAAGAATGGCGAGTAAAACAGGTAACTCCATTAGCAATCCTAATTAGGTTGTTTTGGGGTTGATCTGAATGTGAATATCAGCTTCAGGAGCAAGGCTTTAGTATCTAAAATCAAAGGTCAATTCTTCTCTTTTTTCAGAATCAGCCGCCGCGTCAGTCGTTGAATTTGGTATTTTCCCTTGCTGCGCTTGTACGGCAGTCACCGCAATTACATTGAAGATATCTTCCGCGCTACACCCTCTGGATAAGTCATTGGCAGGCTGATTCAATCCTTGCAGTAACGGGCCAATCGCGACCGCGCCACCTAATCTTTCTGCGAGCTTATAGCCTATGTTCCCCGCTTCTAAATTAGGGAAAATCAATACATTAGATTGGCCTTTCACTTCTGAATCGGGCAGCTTTTTCGCGGCTATTTCAGTAACAATCGCGGCATCGAGTTGAACGTCCTGATCAACCGCTATTCCGGGACAACGTTGTTTCACTAACTGAGCGGCATTACGAACCTTATCGACCGATTCGTGTTTAGCGCTGCCGTTGGTAGAAAACGACAACATTGCGACTTTAGGTTCTTCCATCAGCAGTGTTTGAGCACTGTTTGATGCAGCCACCGCAATCGAAGCCAGCTCAGTTTCATTGGGGTTAATCACCAAACCACAGTCACTAAAAATCATGCCACCTTTAAGATTATGGAAAGGCTCACACAGCATCATCAGAAAGAAGCTGGACACCAATTCACTGTCTGGTGCTGGCCCAATAATCTGCAGCGCCGCTCGTACTACATCAGACGTGGTGTAGACCGCACCATTGACTGTGCCGTCTACTAACCCTTCTCGTACCATCAAGTTGGCAAAAATCAGTGGGTCTTTGACCTTCTCCAATGCATCTTCATAAGTCATGCCTTTGGCTTTTCTTAGCTCATAGAGCCGTTCAGCCAACACAGCTTTGAGTGCTGATGTTTGTGGTGAAACAATGTGAATGCCGACGAGATTAATGTGGTTCAACTGCGCCGCTTCGATAATCGCCTTTTCATCGCCGACTAACGTGATGTAAGCGAGCTGTTTATCTATCGCCAATCGCGCCGCTTTGAGTACACGAGGGTCTTCTGCTTCACTCAAAACCACTCGCTTACGATCTAAGTGAGCCTTATCAATAATCCGTTCAATCGCCTTCATCTTAAATTCCATTTATTGAGATTAATTGTTCCATAATTTATATTTATATTATTGAAATAATAAAAAAGGTCAAATTTTATTCAGATAATTGAAGATTTTTAATTTGGTATGTACACTCTTATACATAGACATATCGCAAGGATGAATCACTGTATGCAAACAGAAACACCACAAGTTCAAGGAGATACGCCCACTCTCCGACTTTTTGCACTATTAGAGGTGATAGCGCAAAAAGATGAGTTTATTTCTCTTCAAGGGCTCGTCGAAGAAACCGGACTACCGAAACCAACTCTGCACCGCATGCTGCAACAATTGGAAGCTGCGGGCATTATTCAAAGAGATGGTGACGAAAAGCATTACAGCTCTGGCATTCGACTCAGAAAGCTTGCTGAAAACCTGCTGTTCAATAGCACCATGCACAGCGCACGACGCACTATTCTTGAAAACCTTCGAGCAGAAGTAGGCGAGAGCTGCAACCTAACGGCACTGTCGAGCGGTGAGATCATCTATCTTGATCGAGCAGAAACCGAAGCCCCGCTGCGCTTCCATCTACAACCCGGCTCTCGCGTGCCCGTGCACTGCTCAGCCACAGGCAAATTGTTTTTGGCGCACATGTCGAAATCACAACGCAGAAGACTGATCGAAAATGTGCCACTCACTCAATACACAGTGAAAACCATTACCGACTATTCGACGCTAGAGAAAGACATCGAAGAAGCGAAGATTCAAGGTTTTGCTATTGATGATGAAGAATTCTTACCCGGTTTAGTCTGTATCGCTGTATTGATACCGTCTTCTACTGGTCAATCCAATCTTGGCTTAGCAATACAGGCGCCAGTGATTCGCGTAAAACCAGACGAAGCGATCAAGTTTCTGCCAGCTCTTCAAAAAGCAGCCAAAGCGCTCGCGAAGATAGAGTCTGATAACTGGGGCTAGTGAGCAGAACTATCTCAGAGAATGACCAAGATTAGCGAATCAACATCCATGCCCTTCGACCAATCAACATTTGGTCGAAGTCATTTCAACACATGCCACCCCGCACATTAGCAACACGTCTAAAGTAATCACAACAAAGGAATCACGATGCTAAACATTAAGAACCAGCACTTACTCTCTTTTATGGTGACAGAAGCGAACAACGCAGTTGCAGTCACAAACCCAGCAACGGGTGAGCTTATTGGCCACGCACCAATCTCATCTGAGGCAGAGTTAGAGAGCGCTATCGAGCGTGCTCATGTTGCGCAGAAAGAGTGGGCAAAAATTCCCGCTAAATCCCGTGCTGCATTGCTAAGTGGTTGGCATCAATTGATCCTTGAAAACAAAGAAGATCTTGCGCGCCTAATGACCATTGAACAAGGTAAGCCGTTAGCAGAAGCCACGGGCGAAGTGGTGTATGGGGCAAGCTTTATTGAATGGTTTGCAGAAGAAGCGAAGCGTACTTATGGTGATTCCATTCCTAGCACCGTCGCTGGCAAACGCTTGGTGACCATCAAACAACCTATCGGAGTCGCATGTGCCATTACGCCATGGAACTTTCCAATTGCAATGATCACTCGTAAGGCCGCTCCTGCCCTTGCTGCTGGCTGTAGTTTTATTGTGAAGCCCTCAGATGAAACGCCGCTTTCTGCATTTGCTGTGGTTGAATTAGCTTACCAAGCAGGCATTCCTAAAGATCTACTTCAAGTGGTGCTAGGTGATAGCCCAGAACAGATCGGCGAGCTTTTCACATCACACCCTCTGATCAAAAAAATCTCTTTTACTGGTTCTACCCGAGTCGGCAGTATCTTGATGGCTCAAGCTGCGAAAGGCGTTAAGCGCACCTCAATGGAACTGGGCGGCAATGCACCATTTATCGTGTTTGACGATGCGGACGTCGACGCGGCCGTTCAAGGCGCAATGGCTTCAAAATTCCGTAATGCAGGGCAAACCTGTGTTTGTGCGAACCGTTTCTACGTTCATAGCAAGGTGCATGACGAGTTTGTCGCTAAGTTCGACCAAGCCGTTCAGCAACTTAAAATGGGCAACGGCTTAGATGAAGGCGTCACTATTAGCCCCGTGATCAGTGAAAGAGCGAAACAAAACATCCAAGGGTTGATTGACCGAGCGATTGAGCAAGGTGCACAACCCGTATCGCCAACTCAAGTGCTTGACGGCTTGTTCATTCAACCTGTGGTTCTTAAAGACGTGAAACACAGCATGGACATCGTTCAACAAGAGATCTTCGGCCCAGTCGCGCCTGTGATGAAATTCGAAACCGATGAGGAACTTATCGAGATGGCCAACGATACCATTTATGGTTTGGCGTCTTACTTCTACAGCCAGAACATTCACCGCGTATGGCAAGTAGCAGAAGCACTTGAATACGGCATGGTTGGCATTAATGACGGCATGATCTCAACTGAGGTTGCACCTTTTGGTGGGGTTAAGCAGTCAGGTATTGGCCGTGAAGGCGCTAAAGAAGGAATCGATGAGTACATGGATATCAAGTATCTGTGCTTTGGTAGTAACTAGGTCTCGGAAGTAGTTAGTCTTGGTCGCAACTAAGCCTAACTCTTAAACATCAGCAAGCTTAAACATCGAATAGCCCAACTAACACCTTTCTTCTGAGCTTCGCCCACACACCCAAAAAAGCCAAAAAAGTCAAAAAAAAAGCCGCGCTAAATTAGCGCGGCACCTTGGGCTCGGTTCAAATAGGGGTACTTCTTTTTTTATTATTTATTGTGCAGTTCCTTTCAGCTTCAGTCGCATCGCATGCAACACGGGCTCGGTGTAACCACTAGGTTGAGCGCAGCCTTCGAATACCAACTGACAAGCCGCTGAGAAAGCAATGCTATTTTCAAAATCTGGCGCCATATTGCGGTAGCTAGAATCACCTGCATTTTGTCCATCAACCACTGCCGCCATACGTTTCATGGTTTTCATTACTTGTGCTTCATCACAAATGCCGTGGCGTAACCAGTTGGCAATATGCTGGCTCGAAATACGTAATGTCGCGCGGTCTTCCATCAGCCCTACATCGTTAATATCTGGCACTTTCGAACAACCGACTCCTTGGTCAATCCAACGCACTACGTAGCCAAGAATACCTTGTGTATTGTTATCCAGTTCATTTTGGATATCTTTAGCAGTCAGCTTTTGATTGCCTAGTAGCGGGATAGTAAGAATATCGTCAACGTTCGCTCTCACACGCTCACGAAGCTCTTTCTGACGGCTTGGTACACTCACCTTGTGATAGTGCAAAGCATGCAGAGTCGCGGCAGTTGGAGAAGGAACCCAAGCGGTATTTGCACCTGCTTGTGGGTGTCCGATTTTCGCATCCATCATCTTGGCCATGTTGTCCGGCTCTGGCCACATACCTTTACCAATCTGGGCTTTACCTTGCAGGCCACAAGCTAAACCAAGATCAACGTTTTGATCTTCGTATGCGCCAATCCAAGTCATGGTTTTCAGCTGTGTTTTAGGAGCGAATGGTCCCGCTTCCATACTGGTGTGAATTTCATCACCGGTTCGGTCTAAGAAGCCAGTGTTGATAAAAACGACACGGTCTTTAGCTGCGCGAATACATTCTTTTAGGTTGACTGACGTACGACGCTCTTCGTCCATGATGCCGACTTTGATCGTGAATCGATCTAGGCCTAATGCATCTTCAATACGGCCAAACAGTTCATTGGTAAACGCCACTTCTTCAGGGCCATGCATCTTAGGTTTAACAATATTAATGCTGTTCGCGGTCGAGTTTTGGTACGCACTGTTGCCTTTTAAATCATGCATCGCGATTAGTGAAGTGATCATGCCATCCATAATGCCTTCAGGTACTTCATTACCGTCAGCATCAATAATGGCAGGGTTGGTCATTAGATGGCCCACATTGCGGATAAACAACATGCTACGGCCTTTCAGCGAGATCTCGCCTCCCGTCACGCTGGTGTATTGACGATCTGGATTAAGGTTACGAACGATGGTCTTGCCATTTTTCTCTAGTGACTCTTGTAAGTCACCTTTCATCAAGCCTAACCAGTTACGGTAAGCCAGTGCTTTGTCTTCACCATCAACCGCTGCTACCGAATCTTCGCAATCCATAATGGTAGTGAGAGCCGATTCCACCAGCACATCCTTAATGCCAGCAACATCAACGCTGCCAATCGGTGCGCTCGGGTCAATTTGAATTTCAATATGTAGGTTGTTGTGCTTAAGCAGAATGCTTGAAGGCGCACTCGCATCACCTTGGTAACCAATGAACTGGTTGCGATCGATTAGAGTGACTTCTTCGCCGTTATCTAAGGTCGCTGTCAGTGTATTGCCAATGCTGACGTTGCTGATGCTGTATTTGGTCACATCTTTATGGGAAACACCGTTGAGAGGTGCTGCGTCATCAAGGAAACCTCGAGCGTAGCTCACTACTTTAGCGCCACGTACAGGGTTAAAGCTGCCACCCTTTTCTGCACCATCACTTTCACTGATGACATCGGTTCCGTAGAGCGCATCGTATAAACTGCCCCAACGCGCATTAGCCGCGTTAAGTGCAAAACGTGCATTCATAATAGGCACAACGAGCTGCGGGCCCGCTTGTGTTGCAATTTCAGGCTCAACGCTTGCAGTGGTAACTTGAAAGTCTTCGCCTTCAGGTACGAGGTAGCCAATCTGCTGTAAGAACTCTTTGTACTCCACAGGATCTAGCGCTTGCCCGGCACGCTCTTGGTGCCAGACGTCAATTTGATGTTGAAGATCGTCGCGCTTAATAAGCAATGCGCGGTTCTTTGGAGCCAAATCTTCAAGGATGGTTGCAAAAGATTGCCAAAAGTCTTCAGCGACAATGCCTGTTCCAGGAATGACCTGATCATTAATTAATTGGTAGAGGGTGCTATCAATGTTCAAGCTTCCCTGTTGAATACGACTGCTCATAAAATCTCTCTCAAGCTAACTGATGACTACTCAATATATTTACTTAACTGACTTAAATTTCAATAACTCATTTAAACTTACGCAACGGACATAAATTTAGCTAATTTATGCCAGTTATACTGGATATTCATATAAAAAATACCCTACAAACTGTGTTATTCCGTCACACCACTCTCTATTTCATTGGCGACGCTTTTAATCAATCGGCGCATCCACTGATGGTCAGGATTGGTTTGTAATAATGGACTCCAAGCCATTTTCACCTCAAAGGGTTCAATAGCAAATGGCGCAGGTTTGATTAACAACCGAGGGTTGTTGCGCTGCAATTGTGCCGCTTTGGTTGGAATGGTCAGGATCAGGTTCTTCTGTTGAGCGAAGAGAATCGCCGACAGGTAGTGTCGTGTGAACACCGTGATATTACGCGTTTTGCCAATGCGCATTAATGCTTCATCTATCCAACCAAGCTTTTGCGCTTCGCTTGGGTTAATCCCAACGCCGGTGCCCATACCCGTCTTACTTACCCAGATATGTTGCGCCTTTAGATAAGACAAAATATCGAAGTTGTCCGCTATCGGGTTATCACAACTAAATAGGCAAGAGAACCCGTCGTGCCAAAGGCTCATCTGATGGAACGACTGTGGAATATCGTCAAAACGGTTGATGATAATATCAACAGTGCCTTGCTCCACATCCTGATAACTCACGTCACTTGGCGTCATAATATCCAAGCGTATTTTCGGTGCTATCTCGCTCAACTTTTTCAATAGCGGCTGAATAATGGTCGACTCAGCATAGTCACTCGCCATGATACGAAACACACGCTCACTGTCTTCTGCATTAAATTCCGTGGTCGGTTGCAATGTCTTTTCTACATTCGCCAAGATGTTTCTAATCAATGGCTGCAGTTTATGTGCTCGCTCGGTCGGTATCATCCCTTCACTGGTTCTCACCAACAGCGGGTCTTCAAATAAATCACGCAATCGACGCAGGCCATTACTCATGGCTGGCTGAGTGATTCCTAACTGATTTGCTGCTCGTGTTACGTTTCTTTCACGTAGCAACATGTCTAAATACACAAGTAAATTAAGGTCTATACGAGCAATATTCATAAGAAAAATACCGAATATAATAACTATAAATTAACAAAATTATCACATACATGGTTATTCTTTGTCCATGGTTAGATTTAATCCAAATCGAATGACCTCGCCAAATTGGCCAACATGTCCACGTGAAACTAAGGAATAGTTATGTCGCAAATTACACAAGATATCGAAAAGATTGAAGTTGCAAAAAGCGCTGCTGGTGCTCCATGGGATGCAATCAACCCTGAATCTGCAGCTCGAATGCGAGCTCAAAACAAATTCAAAACAGGTCTGGATATTGCGCAATACACGGCAGATATTATGCGTGCAGACATGGCGGCTTACGACGAAGACAGCTCTCAATACACTCAATCACTGGGTTGCTGGCATGGTTTCATCGGCCAACAAAAGCTGATTTCTATTAAGAAGCACTTTGATGGCAAGACAGACCGTCGTTACCTATACCTTTCAGGTTGGATGGTAGCAGCACTTCGCTCTGACTTCGGTCCACTTCCAGACCAATCTATGCATGAAAAAACGTCAGTTGCTGGCCTGGTAGAAGAGCTATACACCTTCCTACGCCAAGCGGATGCTCGTGAACTAGGTGGCTTATTCCGTCAACTAGATGCGGCACGTGAAGCGGGTGATGTGAATCTACAAGACCAAATCCAAGACAAAATCGACAACCACGTAACACACGTAGTGCCAATCATTGCGGATATCGATGCAGGTTTCGGTAACGCAGAAGCGACTTACTTAATGGCTAAGCAGATGATTGAAGCTGGCGCATGTTGTCTACAAATCGAAAACCAAGTAGCCGATGAGAAGCAATGTGGTCACCAAGACGGCAAAGTAACGGTTCCTCATGCTGATTTCCACGCAAAACTTCGCGCACTTCGTTACGCTTTCCTTGAACTAGGCATCGACAACGGCATCATCGTTGCTCGTACCGATTCACAAGGTGCAGGCCTAACAAAAGAAATCGCGGTAGTGAAAGAACCGGGCGACCAAGGTGACATCTACAACTCATACCTAGATGTTGAAGAGATTGATGTTGCAGATATGGCTGAAGGTGATGTTTGCTTCAACCGTGACGGCAAGCTAGTTCGTCCTAAGCGTCTGCCTTCAGGCTTATACCAATTCCGCGAAGGTACTGGTGAAGACCGCTGTGTATTCGACTGTATTGAAGCAATCAACGCGGGTGCTGACCTGCTTTGGATTGAGACTGAGAAACCACACATCGGTCAAATCAAAGAGATGATGGATGGCGTACGTGAAGTACACCCTAATGCGAAACTGGTTTACAACAACTCTCCATCATTCAACTGGACATTAAACTTCCGCCAACAAGCATACGATGCAATGGCAGCAGCAGGTAAAGATGTATCAGCTTACGACCGTGCAAGCCTAATGAGTGCGGAATACGATGAAACTGAACTGTCTGCAAGCGCTGACGAGAAGATTCGTACATTCCAAGCGGACGCATCTCGCGAAGCGGGTATCTTCCACCACTTGATTACTCTGCCGACTTACCACACAGCAGCACTGTCTACCGACAACCTTGCAAAAGAATACTTCGGTGACCAAGGCATGTTGGGCTACGTTGCTAATGTTCAACGTAAAGAGATTCGCCAAGGTATCGCATGTGTTAAACACCAAAACATGTCTGGTTCAGACATGGGTGATGACCACAAAGAATACTTTGCTGGTGAAAATGCACTAAAAGCAGCGGGTGAAGCGAATACGTCTAATCAATTTGATTAATCGTTAACAGCGTTTCCCTTCTAGAATCTCCCCTTCCCTTTTCCCTGTTAGGTACCGGGAGGGAGGAGGTTTTGGGATGAAGCTTGTACTGCCGGCTTCATCTCAAAGCCTCAAATTTGTGTTCCACACCACTGTGACCCTGAAAAATTCTGTTTACACTGATCACATTCCTGTTTGTTGATTTTCCTATTTATTGATATGCCTATTTATTGAGAGTGCCTATGACTTCAATACCGACACACCTACAAGATGCTAAAACACTGCTGTCAGAAAATGGTTTCGCTACTGGTGATACTTGGTATCACGGCACATCTTCAGCCTTACTCGCTTCAATCCAAGGCCAAGGGCTGAAACGCTCAGGAGACAAAGCACTCAATGAAGCCGCTTCAAAAACCATGGCAACCATTGGCAACAACTACACCGAATCCGTTGAACCAGTGTTTCTTACCCAGAGCAAAGAACTGGCCTACTACTGGGCTCAGCAAACCATTCGCGAACGCAGCACTCGTTTTGAGGGTGAAGAGCGCCCTATCGTGTTAGCGGTAAATTTAACGGACAAACAACGTGCCAAAGTAAGGCCTGATGTTGGCGCAATGAGCCTATTAATGATGAGTGTTGGCGAGCAATTCATGGCTCACTTAACTGAAATCTATCAAGAGAACAACATCGCAGGCCCAGACATCGAACTGCGTACTGCGGATCGTATGGACTATCTCAATAAGCTTGGAATGGCCTACATTGATGAAGACATCAGCCGTGCTTGCGTGCAAGAGCTTTATGAACCAGAGCTGTCAGAGCCGGAACTGACCAGTTAATCAGGTTCATTACGTCAGCACTATTCAGAATAAAAAAGGGCTCCTAATCTAGGAGCCCTTTTTATGTGTGACGTTATTTACATGCTCGTTAATCAATGGGTTAATTGATCAATAGACAAGTAAGTCAATGGACTAGTTAATCAACGGACACAGACGACCTTGCTGCGCGGCTTGAGTCATTGTCATCTCACCCTGCAACGAACGATACACAATGGTGTTCCAAACTTCGCCATTATCCATCTCAAAATCGATAGCATAGTTCAAACCACTGACAACCTGAGTTCGAACACTCAAGATTTTCTCAAGCTTCGCAGCGGTATTCATTTGTCCCAGAACCACATCTAAAGCTTGTTTTGCTTCTGGCGTGATATCACTTTGTGACCAACCACCTGTCAGGTTTTTTGTGCTACAGATCGGATTCGCTTTCTCTTGCGGTTGAGCGGAAACATCAGATTCCTGACTGCATCCAGCTAACGCAGCAACACTAAACACGGTTGCTAATCCAAGTAATGATGTTAATCGTACTTTTTTCATGAATCCTCTCTACATCGTTCATTCAGTCATTTACGAGAAATTACTCGCAATGATGTTTCATATGCAGGCAAGCTTAGACCTTAAATGTCATTACTTCATCAGAGATTATGGTGTAACTACTCTATAAATACAGAGCACTGTCAGAAAAACAAAGCCGGACACTACTGCCCGGCTTTTTACCCGTCTATTCAATTGATATTTTGGCCATTTAGATTGGGTAGCGTTTTCGTTAGTGCTTTTTAATTACTGCCTGTTTTACTAGTGAAAGAACACCAACATCTCGACATCATCCCCTTGCTGTTCAGCACTAAGTAAGAAATGCACATAGCCCTCTTCTGTTACAGGGATTTGCAGGTACTCATTGCTACCACGGTAGTTAGAGGCATAATCGTGTTGCCCTGAAGTAGGCCAATATGAACGACTTGCAAATAGATCAACGTTGCCAGCATTCGACTGTCTACTCTCCGCAACGTCACTCTTATCATTCAACCATACTCTTACCTCTTGCACGCCCTGTGGAACATAAACCGCCGCATAACGTCGTTGGTGCACGGTGAGTATTTGAGGCTGACCTGATTCCAGTATTATTGGCGTTAAATCATCTTGCTCTTGTGATGGCGGCGTTGGCGCTTCTGTCTCTAGTGATGCCAACAGTGTTACGTCATTGAAATCGGTGCGTCCTGCAATACTCATGTAGTAACGACCCGGTTTGATGAAACCCGATGACTGTGGTTCAAACGTCACCATCTCATTACTTCCATTTCCGTATTGGCTGAATTCAAAATCATAGTAATGCGCTTCTTTGTTGTAGCTCATGTAAAGATCAGCATCACCTTGGCTTTGGCCTGAAGCATGACCTTCAATCGAAACCTCAAAATGCGTGCTGTTCTCTGGTACATCGACGTAGAACAACTGCTCACTGTACACCTCACCATTCAACACTACACCTTGGTTTGCGACAAGCACCATGGCTTGGTCTGTTGGATTTGTAGGGTCAGTCGGTTCTGTGGGATCAGTAGGCTCTGTTGGTTCATTTGAAACGGTGTCTAGCCAACGCTCAAACTCACCATTGTATTGCTGGCCAAGCACTTTCACTTGTTGCGCCCATTCTGAAAATTTGCCAGCACGAGACAGTGCCAACAAGCTCTGCACTTCTTGAGGATGTTCTTCCATCATAAAGCGCACTGCCAAGTAACCCCATCGATAGATACGGTTGGAATCATGAGAGTAGGTGGTCGCAAGCACATCCGATAAACTCATCTTCCCACTGCTAATCAAACCAACAGCGGCATCGTAACCTTGCTTGTAATGCATGAACTCAGCAAAACCTTCTAACCACCATACAACGTAACCATGTGCCAAGTTGTCGCTAAAGGAGCCGTATTGGTTAAAGCGCGCATCGAGATAGTGAGTGTACTCATGCTCTAAATTGAGAATTGAAAGGTCATCGCCGTTAGCGTAACGGTAAGCAACGAAACGCGCCACGTTACCCACTTCTGCAGGGTTACCTTCTAAATACTGACCGCCGTTATCGGTGGTGTTTCCAAACAAGAATGCCGAGTAATCGGTGTAGCTACCTTTACTGCCAAACACCGCGACTTCAACTCGCTCGTTATTATCGTCGGCGACAGGTTGTTGGCCTGTGTTCGCAACTTGATGGAAGTCCGCCTCTTTTGCCGCGAGTACGTCACATGCTTCAATTGATTGTGCTTGCGTTAAATCTTGAGAGCGAATAATCGCAGGCCCTTGACACTCATGACGATTGGGAAGCACACGCATTGCTAAATCACGTTTTGCTTGCTCTAGATCCAATCCATTCAAGCCATCTGGCGCGTAATACCCCATCATCTCAACCGCCGCTAACCAAAGCTTGTCATGCTCACTGCCAAGTGGGTTTTGTACCACCACTTGCTGCATAAAACGCAGCGCTTTGTCTTTCGTTAATTTATCCGGGCTTGCCAGCAAACGACCAGTTTCACGGACGGCGTTATAAACAAGAAAGCCTGCATCAGTATCTAAAGCCCATGTGTTATCACGGGCGAATGCTGCAAGCGTGTCGATATGCTGGGTATGGCTAGCCATATAATCGTAGAAGTCATCTCTAGCTGCGTGCCCTGCCATTGCTCGAAACAGATTGTTTAACCCATCGACCCATTGTGAGTCTTGCGCCGTTTCTTGGTTGAAGTGACGTAATGCCGCAAGTTGCGCATCCATTGTCAGTGGCAATTGTTTAACGTTATCGACCATTAGCGTCAGGCTTTTCAATGCACCCACCTGCTCACGACCTTGATCTAACGCATTAGGGTTAGCTAAGAAAGCAATGGTCGACTGAGCAAAACGCTGACTCAACGCTTCGCTGAAGTCTTGCGCTTGCGCGTTATAGCGAACGTAATAAGCGGCACGAACAAACTCACCAAGGTTTTCAAGTTTACGGGCTTGTTCAGCTTCACCTCGGTAACGAGTTATTTCTGAGTTCAGTGCAGCTTGAATGCGGCTTAGGTTCGCTTCGCTATAGATATTATCTAGTGAATTATTCGATGCCGAGAACCAAGAACTGTAGCAACTGTTGTTTGCCGAAGAGACAGCGAGTGCAAGATTGGACGCCTGTTGAAGATCAAGCACCTCACACTGATTTTGAGCAAAAGAGAAACTGGACACACTGGCAAGCATGCAAGCGATCGCCAAGCGATGACGTGGAAATAGACGGAGATGAGACATACTACACTCATTAGTTAATTATATATTTGAGCGCGCTGTTATATTCCTTACAATCCATAAGGTGAATTGAGTTGCGTATGATTTATGAGCTTGGTTCAAAAAATAAACACTCAGAACCAATTTATAAATTCAAAAAGATATCCTCAGATTGAATAAATTAACTTTCACACATGAGCAAACCATATAAGTGATTGAGAGCACTCTAATTTAGGGAATCATTAATTAATTCGTACATGACTAACCCATATTGTTAAGGGTCAGCACAAGTAGTAAACTTGCGCTCGATTATGCAACTTGTTTTTAAAAACAATAGACACAATTAGAGTTACGTTTGTTCATCAAAGTAACTTTATTTCAAATACTTACTATAAATCCGTGTCGAGTTGACTGGTGCAAATCAAATAAAAATAATTATATAAACCTAGGCTAGGTTCACACCATGAAATTAACGTCGTCTTTAGACTCACTGTTGGCTAGCAGTCTGTCTATCGAAAAGAAACAACAAGCGCTGATCGAGCTCATGATCAACGCTTATCAGCCACAAGAACGTATCGCTCTTTTCCAAACCGTCACAGACTATCGTAGACGACTATTGGAATCGTTCTTCCCCGAACATCAACACAAAAGCCTCTCCGTTTTATTTGAACTGATGGACTATCGCGATCTTATTCAACGCTATCCAAGTTCCTTATCGAAAGAGATGGCACTGTTAGAAGCAGCCGCAGGCCAGTGTTACATGCATTGGTTAGACTTTTGGTGTGAATGTGAAATTGCAGCCATCAAAGCAAAATCACCGCTGGATGCAAGTGCACCCTCTCACACTGAACTTCCTATCAAAGATAGTGCTTACTATGGTGCAATCATTGAACGAATAGAAGATGATCCGCTTGTGGTGCAAACGCCCTGTCATCCTCAAGGAATGCCAATCAGTGATGCCATCGCTTTAAGTAACCTTGAGGTATTCATCAAAGGTGAGAAATGGTTTGAAATGCTGCCTTTACTGCACCTTTCGCAAACGGGTAAGCACTTTATTCTACTCAAACACCCAACAGATGAAGCCTTTCCTACTCTGGTTTCTTCGGCGTTGGTTCAAGGCTGGTCAAAGAATGAAACATGGTTAAGCTATGCGCCACCGTTCAGTAATGAGCAATGGCAATACTGTTTGCCAAAGCATGGTTACGATGAACTCGCTGGGTTGCAGCTTTTCACGCCATCGACACTGTCAAAATGTTATTCTCTCCCAGAATTCGATAAGCAATTCCAGTTACAATTGTCTGATACACAGTCTATTTGTGAAGTACTGCGTTTAACCGTCAGCGGTAACACCCAACAAAAGCTCTACTTCCTCTATCTTGCTCAAAAAGAGCTGATGAGTGTGTTACATCAAGTTGGGTATAAGATCGGCTTCACCATTATCGAGCAACCTTTCATGCTTCAGTTTTATCAAGCCATTGACCCAAAAGCGTATTTCCACTCAGGATATTGCGAGCTAAACGATGATGGCACCACCATTTATCGTGGATTTTGGAATTTCGAATTGATGGTCAAGGTATTCAACGATACCGATTTTCGCCGCTACAAACGTGCAGTGCGTGAGATCAGAAAGCTAAGCTCAGCAGAACAAGCGAACTTAGTAAATAAAGAAAGCTCGGTAGACAAACCAAGTTCGGTAAAAAAGGATGAACATGTTTGATTTCGGCCTAGAGGCAATCGTCTATGCCAAAGCAATAACACTGCTGGCAACGGTGGCCATCGTCGTGATGTGGTTACTCTACTATTGCTATCGCCTTAAACTCAAGAATGAAGCGATCGCGGGCACACACCATGTCGCGTACATCGCCTACTCTGTCTGTATTGTTGCGTGGATCAGCAGTAATGCTTACTTCCATACCGACTTACTGCCACAGCTTGGGGCTTCAGCGGCTGTGTTGGCTGCGAAATTTGCCAACCTCGCCTCTTTCTTTGCGTTTGCCTTTGCGTATTACTTCTCGTGTCAGCTCGCCGCAGAGCAACGCAATGGAAAGGTTCACCTGTGGCAACAAGCGATTTTCGTCACCCTAACCGTCTACTCCTTCTTTATTAATTTAAGTCCAGGGTTAACCGTTGAAGACGTAACTATTGTAGGACCAAGCCAATTCGTGATTGAGTTTGGACCGCACACATCGTACTTCTTCATTGGCATGATTAGCTTTGTCGTACTCACACTGTGCAACCTAGTCGCAATGCGTGCTAACAGCAGCAAGCTGACACTCACCAAAACCAGCTACATGATTGCGGGTATCTTGGTGTTTATGCTGTCGACGGCAACGATTCACCTTGGTATGACCTTTTTCTTACGCGATTTCTCACTCACTTGGCTACCACCCGCCTTGTCGATCAGTGAGATGTTATTCGTTGGCTATGCCCTGCTGACTTCTCGCTTCTACAGCGTGAAATACCTTGCTTACATGAGCCTGAATGCTTTGTTAGTGTGCGCCATTTTAGTGATACCTTTCGGCGCGATCTTTATCCCGCTGACTGACGACAACCAATGGTTAATCGCAATACCAATCTGTGCACTTATTGGGGTGACTTGGCACGTGCTCTACAAACGTTTGGGCCGCTACGCTTCTTTCTTTGTCTACGGAAACAAGGAAACACCCGTCCAACAAATCCTTGCATTAGAGGAAGACTTCAAGCTATCAATTGATGATGCAATGCGTCGTTTAGGTAGCCTACTGCAAATCCCAGAAGACAAGTTGCGCCTCGTTAACAGCAACTACAACGAGACCTTCTACGAAGATTATCTTTCGACAAACAAGTCTGTTTTAGTGTTCGACGAACTGTCTGAAGAATTAGATTACACC
Source organism: Vibrio sp. 14N.309.X.WAT.E.F5 (assembly GCF_030397615.1). Lineage (NCBI taxonomy): Bacteria > Pseudomonadati > Pseudomonadota > Gammaproteobacteria > Vibrionales > Vibrionaceae > Vibrio > Vibrio sp. 14N.309.X.WAT.E.F5. The sequence continues at coordinate 119,476 of NZ_JAPNXR010000007.1, forward strand.
GCGCCAGCGAAAAGCTCGATCAAAGCGCTGTATGAAAAGATGAGTTCGAACAACACAGCCTTGGTGATGCCTTTATTTGGTCAAGGTAAGTCCGTTACGCACTTGTTGGTGTCATCACACAAGAGCAATGATCAGATGTTCTCTAACGAAGAGATCTCTGCATTACAGACCTTACTAACGCGTGTACAAAGCACGATTGAAGCAGATAGACGCATACGTCAAAGCCGAGCATTGGCTAACTCAATCGCCCACGAAATGCGTAACCCGCTTGCTCAAGTACAATTGCACTTTGAAATCCTGAAGCAGCATATTGATAATCAAGCCCCAGCAAAACAGATCCTACTGGATATTGAGAACGGCCAAGCTGCGATTCAACGCGGTCGACAACTGATTGATATCATCTTGCGAGAAGTCAGTGACAGCTCACCTGAGCACGGGCCAATCACCATGACCTCAATCCACAAAGCCGTGGATCAAGCTGTCAGCCACTATGGTTTCGAGAATGAGAAGATTATTGAGCGAATTCGTTTACCACAACACGCTGATTTTGTGGCAAAACTGAATGAGACCTTATTCAACTTCGTTATTTTCAACCTAATCCGTAACGCGATCTACTACTTTGATTCCTATCCAGATAGCCAAATAGAGATCAGTACCACGACGGGTTCTTACGAGAACATCCTCGTTTTCCGAGATACCGGACCGGGCATCGATGAAACCATTGCTCATAAAATCTTCGATGACTTCTTCTCTTACCAAAAAAGCGGTGGTAGTGGTTTAGGTTTAGGTTATTGCCAACGCGTAATGCGTTCATTTGGTGGTCGAGTTGAATGTAAATCTAAGCTTGGTGAGTTTACGGAATTCCATCTCTACTTCCCTGTCGTACCGAATGCACCGAAAGCAGACGCTCTGCGCACGCCTTATTTCAACGATTGGAAACACAACCAACCAGCTGAAAATAAAGCCGAAGCTGAAGCAAAACCAGAGAGGCAAGCACCAAGTGCTGATAACGTTCCTGAGCCTGAAACTGAAACTGAAAAGACGCAAGCAACAAACCCACCAGTATCAAATCATCTCGCACCCACCGTGCTGATCGTTGATGACAAAGAGGTACAACGCACCCTTGTTCAGATGTACTTGAACCGACTCGGTGTGAATAGCCTTCAAGCAAACAATGGTGAGAATGCGGTTGATCTGTTTAAAACGCATCAAGTCGACTTGATCTTGATGGATGTACAAATGCCAGTCATGAACGGCTTTGACGCAAGCCAGATCATCAAGGCCCGCTCGCCCAACACGCCGATCATTGCTTTGTCTGGTGAATCAGGACAACGTGAACTCGACATGATCAGTAAATTGATGGATGGCCGCTTAGAGAAGCCAACCTCATTGAATGCACTGCAAGACGTGCTTGATAATTGGTTGAAAAAAGGCACAACATCTAATGCTTCTAAAGAAGCCGAAGGCGAAGAGTAAACGGCTAACAAGTTAATCAACGACTGATAAAAATCCCCTCAAGAAAGGTTCTTGAGGGGATTTTTTTTGGATATTTCAGGAATTCGAAGAAATACTAAAGCTCTTTAATCTCGATCTGACGTAGCGTTTCCATGTACTCCAAAGTTTCTTTCACATCGACTGGCTCGTATAAGCGTAACACTCCCGCCCAGCCATCAGACACTTCAAAATCATAAGCTTCACCGGATCCACAGTTAAATGTCACTGACACCGTGCCATCACCGTTATCACGCATGGACTCACCCGACGCATAGAAATGCTCAGAATCAATCTAGCCGTCCGCACCATAAGTTATCAAAGAGTAGCTATATGTAGTTCTGAAAAGTAGAGACAAACAAGCATGTATCTTACTTGTGATTAGCGTCTGCCATCGCCGTTTCGATCAAATCCAATAGCCATTTGTATTTGGCTGAGTGCTGATTTTTCTTGTTAAGATAAGCAAATACCGCCATGTCTTCACTCCCCTCTTTTAGTCCTTCAATCACGATTGAGCGCAATACACCTTTATGTTGCTCAATCACAGGAGGCATACAAGGGGCGATAATATTAGAGTTCTTGATCGTTTCAATTAACCCAACGATGGAAGTCGTTCGCAGCGCCATGTTAATCGATTTACCTTGGCTTAATACTTCCTCTTCCAATCGCGAGTGCTTGTTTTGATCAAAATAAGCGAGGTCAACATGAGCGAAAGGAAAGGACAACAAATCATCAATTGTAGCGATAGACGCCTTGAAAGGGTGATCAGCTCTCACCGCCAATACAAACTTTAAGGTCACGAGAGGCACAGCTATGATCTCGGCAGGCAAATTCTCAGCTTCAAAATGAATGACAAAATCAATCTCGCCACTCTTAAGCCTTTCTAATGAATTGTGGGAACTCGTATGACTAATCAACCTTGAAAGTGGGCTTTCTACTGATAGTTGATGAAAAAGAGCGGGAGTCAACCAAGGGAGGACATGAGGATTCACCTCTAGCTTAAAATCTTCATTGAGATCCGCAGGTTTAAACTGCTTTCCTTCCTCTATCGCCATGACTAACCCGTCCAATAGCGGAAAAACTCGTCGATGCAGGTCGTCTGAATAAGGCGTTGGTAGAAACTTCTGGTGAGATAAGACAAACAACTCTTCACCTAGCGACTCCTTTAGCTTCTTGATGCTCTGGCTAACCGCAGGTGTCGAGACAAATAACTTCTCAGCGGCTTTTCGCAAGCTCTTCTCCTGATACACCACCACAAACACTTTCAATAAATTCAAATCGACATTGTTCAGTTTCATGAGACACCATAAATCATTGCTTAACGAATAGTTAAGTTTATATGAATTAACTTAATAAAGTCCACTTTGTATAGTTATCCCACCGTCACGAAGTACAAGGATGTGGTGAGATAATTTTATGAGGCAACTATGTTATTACGACGTTCCATCCTTACTCTAACCCCTCTCTTTTTAGCAAGTAACGTTCTCGCAGAAGAGGCCGAAATTCAAGACATGTCAGACCCGTTAGCCGTTTATACACAAGGTGGCTTCGGCTACACCGACAAAGGCTTAAACCTTAAAGTCGGACAAACCTATGACACTGGAAGCGAAACAACCATGGGCATGAATGTTTTTGAAATCAAAGGTATCGCTGGTGAAGCTATTGGTTGGAACGATCGAGGTGCTGACGACAGTATTGATTCCATCCGCTTTAGAAACTTCGGTGTAGACCTAACCAATGGCCGAGGCACTCAAGTTGATATGTCTTGGGATTTCGATAGCAACCAAGGCAGTGCGTCTTACAGCTTTATTCAAGCATTGCCACAAATGGGCATGTTTAACTTCTACCCTCTCGCAGGTGTCGGTATCGCTGCGGGCGAAGAATTGGTTGAAGGCACGGGAGGCGATCTCGATGCAGATCAGCTTAGTGACCGATATAACATGCACGGTACTTTCTACGTGGCAGGTATGTACGCCAAAATGCAGCTCACAGACAAGATTTGGCTGAACTATAACCCAATGTATTTAGGCACAATGTCGGGGTCTTCAACATTCAAGGATCATGGTTTTGAGGGCAGTGATTCTGTACTCGCGCATGAATTTGCAGCGAGCTACCAAATCAACCCAAGAGCGAACGTTCGTTATTTCGCGAACTGGACAGAAAACACAAGTATCGAAGACGGTGATCACCGCATCGAATTCAACTATCAGTTTTAACAAATCAGTTTTAGCAAAGCCGTTTTAACTGAGTATTTCTAACGAACAGTTTTAATTTCAAAGAACAGTTTCAAATTAAAAACCAAGTTTCGAATTTTTGAGGACACAACATGAACATTTTATCTAAAGCGATAGCCGGTACTTTCACCTGCCCACTTCGATCGACAGCGATGCTCGTTTCTCTAACGGCTTTGTTTTCAGCAACAGCGATTGCTGGAAACGATAACCCAACAGAAACCCTTCAAACACGTGCGGGAGATTTCACCTTCGAAACCGACTTTCTTCATGGCATTCCAACACAAGAAAGCTCAGCGAAACTGTTTGAACTGATGGACTATCAACGCGCGTCACAAGCTTACATTTGGTCGGTGCCTTTGGTTTCAAACTACGCATGGAAACAAGCTTATGCCGACATGGGTGCAGAGGATGGTCAAATTACTTATGTTGAGTCCCATGAATCTAAGCTAGGAGGTTTAACTTACAACACCTCTACGCCTTACGCGATTACTTGGTTTAACGTCGAAAAAGAACCTGTAATCATAGAAATTCCAACCGATGAACTGCGTGGCGCAGTACACACTATGTGGCAAATCGGTATTTCTCAAATGACAGAACCAGGCGTCTATGTGGTAAAAGCCAAAGGGGCTAAAACACCGAGTAACCTGCCAAAAGGCGCGAAAGTATTTGAGTCTGATACCAATAATGTTTTTTTGGGTGTTCGCTTAATGGCAGATTCAGACAAACAACGTATGAAAGACTTAGAGGCTCTCAAAATTACAGACCTCAACGGTAAGCCACTGAGTGATAACGGCGTGAATTTCCCTGATCGTGGTGAAGATGCTAAGCACCCTAGAGGCATGGAATTTTGGGACACGCTGAATGAAGCTATTCAAGCCGAACCTGTAGCAGAGCGTGATCGTATGATGCACGACATGTTACGCCCACTGGGTATTGAAAAAGGCAAGGCATTTGAACCATCAGCTCAGCAGCGTGAGATCTTAGAGCAAGCCGTTGTCATGGGTGAAGCGATGGTGAAGAACATCGACTTCAACAAAACAGAGCGCTTGCCACATGCAGCTTATGGTAAGGAAGGTAATTTTTGGGAAGTCGCAACCGCTTCAACACCAAACCAAGATCGTTACTATGGTATGGATCTCGACGGCCGCGCGGCTTGGTTTTACGAAGCTGTAACCAACGACATAGCAATGCACGGTTTTGAGAATGGTGGCTGGGGTCAGATTTACCTAGACAACTACCGTGATGACAGTGGTAAGGGGCTTAATGGCAGCAACCACTACACTCTGACTCTGGATGGTGATGTTAACTTCGCCGATCTGTTCTGGACAATCACTGTTTATAACGTTGAAAACCGCGCCATCATCGACAATGACATTGAGCGTGCCGATGTGGGCTCAAACATCGATGGAACGATTAAAGATGCACAAGGTAACTACACGTTCCACTTCTCACCAACGAAACCAAAAGGTGTCAATGAAGCGAACTGGGTGCAAACCCGAGAAGATGAAAACTGGTTTGTTTACTTCCGTGCCTATTCACCAAGCAAAGCGTTTGTAGAGCAACAGCCAGAAACCTTATTGCCTAACTTCAAACGAGTGAACTGATCATCTAGAGCGAGTTACATATGACCTGTTCACGCCAAAATAGCTATCAGGTTCAAAGAGCAAAACAAAAGAGGAGCCTCAGGGCTCCTCTTTTCTATCTTTATCTAGCAGCTATATAACTCTTGATAAACTTAATCTAAAACTGAACGAACGTAATCCGCAATGTCGGGGTTTTGGCAATGTTCGAAGAAGCATTGTTGGAAACGCTCGCTGCTAACCGCTGTTTTCACGAGATCTTGGTCGATAGCTCTGAGCGAATCAATAAAGTTGTCTTTTACCACCGCCGCTTTCACTTCATTCAAAATGGCTGCATTACGCTGTTGTGGTTCTGCTCGTTCTAATGGGTAACCTTGGCCACGCTCACCAGTGAAAGCCTTTTCGAATATGTAACGGATATTCAGCTCACCAGCCCAGCCAAAGCCTTTAGCAAAAGCAAGAGCGATAGCATTGCCGTTGTTGATTTGATTAAACAAGAAAGCATCTGATGGTTCCAGGCAGTAGCCACAAACTACACCCGGATGCAGGTTCAGTGACATCAAAGCGCCTTGACCAGTACCGCAGCCTGTCACAACAAAGTCCACAGCCTTTGAGTTGATCAGAATGCTCGCCATAATACCGAGATGGATATACGTTAAGTGGTGATCGTTCTCGTCGGTCATCCCTAAGTTGAAAACATCGTGACCAATGCCCCCCGCCACTGACTCTAGCTCAGCTGCAACCATAGCATTTTTACCAGCCTGACTGTTTTCCATCATTAAAGCGATTTTCATTTATCTTCTCCTGCAAGATTGCTGCAAACTCAAAATTTAGAATAAAAAACCAATTAGCGTGCTAACCAACCACCATCAACAGCGATGGTGTAGCCATTAATGTAGTCCGATGCTGATGACGCTAAAAACACACAAGGACCTGCAATATCTTGCGGTTTACCCCAACGTTCAGCCGGAATACGCTCAAGGATCGCTTGATTGCGCACGGCATCTTCGCGCAGAGCTTGAGTATTGTTCGTTTCCATATAACCGGGTGCTATCGCATTCACATTGATGTTGTCGCGCGCCCATTCGTTCGCCATCGCACGTGTCACTCCCATCACCGCACTTTTTGAAGCCGTATAGGAAGGAACTCGAATGCCACCTTGGAATGAGAGCATCGATGCAATGTTAATGATTTTCCCACCAGAACCTTGAGCCTTAAACTGCTTTGCAACCGCCTGAGACATAAAGAACACAGTCTTGGTGTTCACATTCATTACGTCATCCCAATCTTGCTCTGAGAACTCAATAGCATCTTGGCGACGAATAATTCCGGCATTGTTCACGAGGATGTCGACTTGGCCAAACTCAGCCAAAGTGCGCTCTATAATCCGTGGAATACACGCTTGATCGAGAAGGTCAGCACTGACGTTTAGGAACGTATGACCTGCTGCACTCATTTTCTCAATAGTCTCTTCAGGCTCTGTACGGTTAACACCGACAACTTTACAACCGGCTTCCGCTAGGCCTAATGCAATACCTTGCCCAAGCCCTGTGTTACAGCCCGTCACTATCGCTACTTTCCCTTCCAGACTGAATGACTCTAAGATCATGCTTGCTTCCTCAATTACATTGGATTCATTGCGTATCACTATTATCATCAATTAAATCATACAATAAGATGTAAATGCGAGAGCGACGTTGTAGAAGTTCGATCTTGAACCAAAATCAGTCTTACACGTTGAAACGATCACAACAAAATAAATGGATAGGATGGTGATTTGAAGAGGAGTGAATCTGTAACCGACTAGGAATAGAGAGCCAGAAGATTATCGAAATCACTTAATTCTGGATTATGGCAACAATTCCATGATTTATAAGGTAAAACGGTTTATACATAATAATGTGTTATTTAAAGTACTGAAATTATCATGACGCTCAAAGAAATTCTGAAAATTCCCAATGTCCGCTACTTCTTGATGTTTCGAAGCAGCTACTTTGCGCGTTTTTATTACCCTATTTTCACCCTACTCTATTTAGATTACGGTTTGACCCTTTCTCAATTTGCCATGCTTAATGTGGTTTGGGCGACGACCATTGTGCTTGCGGAAGTACCATCAGGAGCGTTCGCCGATACCTTAGGGCGTAAAAAGCTTGTGGTGCTCTCTTCAATTGTGATGTTCATTGAGATCGCCATGATCGCTCTTGTACCGACTGGAGATGCCAATCTAGTCTTCATTGTGTTTCTGGTTAACCGGATATTAAGTGGCTTAGCGATGGCGTTAGCCAGTGGAGCCGACGAGGCATTGGCTTACGACACCTTGAAAGAACAAGGCAATGAAGAATTATGGCCGCGAGTGTTACAAATCCAGCTTCGTGTCGCCTCTAGTGTGGGGATCTTTGTCACCTTGATTGGTGCTGCGATGTACGATGTAAACTTTATGGCGAACATCTTTCATACTCTCGGATTAGCAGAGCCAGAAAGCACCAAGGACCTCATGCGCATTCCTGTTTTCGCAACCCTACTTGTCGCGATGATCGCCATTTATGCAGCGGTTAACATGCGCGAAGAGAAAAAGGTGATGCCAAGCGATCAAACCAAATTAGCAACCACCATTGCCAGCCTTAAATTAACGGCTGACACAGGCAAGTGGGTACTTGCTACGCCTTACGTGCTGTTCATCTTGCTGTACTACAGCCTGTTCGAACACACCTCGAGAATGTTCCTAACCATGAACAGCCAATACTATCTCGCCATCGATATTCCTATCATCTACTTCGGTTTTATTGGCGCTGGGATCAGTTTGCTCAAAATTATATTGGCAGGACAAAGCCGAAGATTGGCGGAAAGCATCGAGCCTAAAACCTTTATTGTGGTCATGGGGTTAGCGAGTATGGCGACCTACTATTGGATCAGTTTAGGTTGGTCGATCTATGGTGTGATCCCTGCATTGGTACTTATCTTTATCATCATGACGATGAACATATTCATCAGCTACCATCTGAACAAAAAGACGGAATCACACAACAGAGCCACCGTTCTCAGTTTCAAAGGCCTGATGTTTAACCTTGGGTATGGTTTGATCGGTATTTTATATGCCTACTACTATAAGTTGGTGTCTCAAGGCTACACCGCACAAGAGATAGAACAGAACCTCGACTTCTTGGCTTCACTGTCTTCGTTCTTCTACTACTTCACCTTATTGTTCGTTTCGATCAGCGCGCTGTTCTATTTCAAAAACAAGAAGGAGCCTATCTTTTAAAAAAGCGTCGATCTTTTGAAGAAAACGTCGATCTTTTCAAGAACGCTCTAATACCGAATAGAGAGTAAAAGTGAGCCTCTGGCTATAAATAGACCATGTCGCTTCTTATCATGTGATTTTTTGTTAAGATAATCATAAAATTACATAACACATGGAAGCGTCATGTCTTTTAGTTGGATAGCTTTTACTCTTCTCGCAGCCTTCAGCCAATCTTGGCGCAATGCATTTCAAAGTAAACTAGCAGGCACAATGAGTGTGGCTGGCGTGACGTTAGCTCGCTTTATTTGGGCTGGCCCAATCGCGCTTATTTACCTCTATTCGCTGTACCAATGGCAGCCAGTCTCCACGCCTAGTTTTTCCGGTGAGTTTGTGTTCTACATTGTTGCTGCTGCGATTATGCAGATCCTAGCGACAGGCTTGATGGTGATGCTATTTAAGCTAGAGAACTATGCGATAGGCGCAGGCTTAGCCAAGTGTGAAGCCCCCGTGTCTGCTGTGCTGTCCGTATTGTTTTTTGGTACTGCTTTGACACTAACTGGTTGGGTCGGCGTGCTTATTGGCACGTTAGGCGTACTAATCATGAGCAGCTCTTCTGGCTGGCGAAGCCTTTCTCCCAAAGTGTTTTTGTTAGGTATGGCTTGCAGTACAGCCTTTGCTTTAACGTCTCTTTGGGTTCGAGAAGCCAGCTTGAGCATCGGCCTACCCTTCCCTCATAGCGCCGCATGGGTGCTGTTCCTAGTCATTTCCCTTCAGACAGTGATTATCTGTACGTATCTCTTTTTCAGAGAACGCGACACGTTGCGCCAGGTATTTACCAAGTCGAAACTGGTGGTGATGACAAGCCTAGCAAGTGTGATTGGTTCTCTTGGCTGGTTTAGCGCGATGTCACTTCAAGCCGTGCCTTATGTAAAAACATTAGGGCAAATCGAAGTGGTCTTTATGGTATTGATTTCTTACTTCTGGTTGGGGCAAAGCATTGCTCGCAAAGACATTCTTGCACTGATCTTGCTTTCAATCGCAGCTGTGTTGGTAATGTGGCAGTAAATGGGTGATACCACCAACAGTGAGTAAAGAGCGAGAATGAATTAGCAAATCATCTTACCTACATATCCAAAGCTATATGTTCGAAGCGATACATCAAAGGCCATATGTTGTGCCGCCGTATAAGTTTTACGGTGGCGTAAAATGATAAGAACCACTTCCACATAATTTCTATAGTGCACGTATCAGCTATTCGTAATTACCTTTACTCAATAGGATACAGCCAAATGAAAACACTCACTCAAATCGCACTAGCAACAATCGTATTTACAACCTCACTAATGGCATTCGCTGAACCTGCGACGACAAATGAAGCCCAATCCGAAGCGTCGACCATAACAGTGAAGCATGAAGCAATGACCGTGACGCTAACAGATAAGCATTTTACGTCTCCAGATGAAGCTGAAACTGCTAACCCTCAGACGCTAACGCAAAATAACAAAACAAACTCAGCGCCACAGCCTGCGATATAGTGATAGCACCAGTAAGACAAACCATTGGTTTACTGGTCATCGAAAACGTTCACATCAGCTTAGGTGTGGACGGAATCGTTGAGAAAGCAACAAAAAACAAACAGCTCAGCACTATAGTTAATTTCTTGTCAGGAAATCGATAAGCACGGCATCGATAACTAGTATTAAGCTTAGATTCAACCATAATCTAATTATTGTTAACGTTAGCTTAAATGGTTTGTTTAATGGATCTCAATCTTCTCAAAACCCTAGATGCGGTAATGAAAGCCCGCAGCGTGAACGTTGCAGCGGAAGCATTAGGCATTTCAGCCCCGGCGGTAAGCCAATCCCTCAACCGATTAAGAGAACAATACAACGACCCTTTGTTCATACGAGAAGGACGCGGAATTGCACCAACAAACTTTGCCATTGAGTTGCATGCAGAAGTGCAAGAGCCTTTGAATTTACTCTTGAATGGGTCTAAGTCACGCCAACACTTTGATGCCCAAAATAGTCGCCGTACCTTCCGAATATCCAGCCACAAAGACATCGATATATTGGTCGTTCCCGAACTAACCAAGTATCGAACCGAGCATGCGCCCAATACCAACATGGAAGCTGACATTGAACACCTTGATGAACAATCACGACAAGCCGATTTAAGACAACGCAAAGTCGATGTTATTTTGTCTACCGTTCCCCTAGAAGAACATGGTTACGACAACGTGAAGCTGTTTGAACAACGCCTTGTAGTAGTACTGAATGCAAGTCACCCTCGCATTCAAGACAGCATAACGATGGAGCAATTTTTTGCCGAAGAACACATCATTTGGCAAACACAAAGAATGAATAACTACACCCTTGATTCGGTCAGTAACGTACCGTTGCCCGTACGAAGGGTCGCCTACAAAACAAGTTCCGCACTCACTGGGTTGGTATTGGCTAGCCAAACAGAGTGGCTGTGTGTAACAGCGAGTTCCATTGCAGAGAAAGTCTCCAAAAACGATCAATATCGAATTGTTGAGTTGCCATTTTCAACTGAGCCAGTGCCCATTTATATGACTTGGCATCACTCTCAACGTAATGACAACGGACATAAGTGGTTTCGCGACGCGTTGATTTCCGCCACTCAATCCCTCACTTAAGCCCCCTCTCCAATTAAGCCCCTTATCTCTCTAATTAAGCCAAAACGCACTCTGGATTAAGTAATACTTAAATGTCATTTAACCTTTACCCTATCGATTGGGTAAGGGTTAGCTTTTATGCTCTCTAATTCTGCTGAAATTAATGGTCGATTTCATCTGTAATAGAGAGAACATTATGAACCTTACTTTAGATTACTTATCTTTGGGTATTTTGATCCTCGTACTACTGATCTTAGTGTACGGACTCGTTGTTATTCACGATATTCCTTATGAAATTGCTGTAAAACGCAATCACCCCCATCAAGATGCCATTCACGTCGCGGGCTGGGTCAGCCTCTTTTTCTTACATGTAATGTGGCCACTACTTTGGGTGTGGGCCATGTTGAGTGAGCCTTTGAGAGCAACGAATACCGAACAATCAAAGCTCGATGAGCTAGAAAAACGAATCGATGCGCTGCAAGCAAAAACCGAGGGAGAGCAATAATGGAAACCTTGATAATTTTAAGCTATATCGCACTGTGTGTGATTGTATTCCGTGTATTAAAGCTGCCTAAAAACAAATGGACAATTACCACCGCGACTGTCATCGGGGCTTTCTTGGTAGGTTGGATATTCTTATACATGGCGATGTATCAGCCAGTAGCAAGAGTCGCTGGCGTATATAGTGTTACTACCCCAATCACATCCGAAGTTTCGGGTGAAGTCACCGATGTTTTTGTGCAAGGTAATGTTGCTTTGAAGAAAGGTACCCCTTTGTACCAAATAGATCCGACACCATTCCAAGCAAGTGTAGACAGAGCCAAAGCGGAAGTAACCGCGACGAAAGCCGCCATTGATGAACTGCTTCTATCAAAGCAAAACATCCGCGAATCAATCAAAAAAACACAAGCTCAACTTGTCTTCAATGAAAAGGAATTGAGCCGTTTTATCGAGCTGGCAAAAAGTGATTTCGCCTCTCAAACAAAAGTAGACAAATTTACTGACTCCATTGCAGAGCTCAAAGCAGTTCAGGCACAAAACCATATTCAACTTAACGTGGCGGATTCGAAGATTGCACAACAATTGGCCGCAAAAAAGGTTCACCTTGCCGAGCTCGATAAAGCTCAGTTCGACCTCAATAAAACATTGGTTGTTGCGCCGACAGATGGCTATGTCACACAGGTAGCGTTGCGCCCAGGCATGAAAAGCCGTGTCGTTCCTTTCCAAGGAAACCTAACGTTTGTGCATGACGAATCTAAAACCATTGTCGCAGCATTCAAACAAAACCCAGCGCGTTATATCAAACCCGGCTACGAAGCAGAAGTGACCTTCAAAACGATTCCCGGCCACGCTTACCGAGCAAAAGTCGTCGATGTATTGGACATCTTCAAACAAGGTGCCGTAACACCTTCGGGGAATCTAAATGATCCTCTTCAGAGAGTCGGTGGTCGTGTATTAGTGAAAGTTGAGCTTGTTCAGCCAGAACTATTGAATGGTCAACCTATCCCTGCAGGAACAGATGCGCATGTCGCCGTGTATTCACCGAAATGGGAAATGTTCTCGATCGTACGTAAAGTGATTCTACGTATGCAAAGCTGGCAAAACTGGGTTTTTGAAGGTTAACAATTAGCGTCAAAGCAATAACTGCGAATTTAATGCTATTGAATTCAACCCAGTAAAGATAGCTAGAATGAACTCAACGCACATCACAAATACAACCGTAAAGAGCGTGCTTGTCGCGCTCGTATTGTTTGATGTAAACATAGAGGTAAGTGTAAGAAGGAAAGCCTAAGTTACTTGGTTGAATGACGACTGTCTGGCATTATGCGCCCAATAAATCTGTGGTTATTACTTGGTAAAGAATGAACGAAGGTAGTCAGTGGTAGAAAACAGCCAACAATTAAGTGACCGTTACGACGAACATGGTTACTTTGTTATCAGAAATTATTTCGATGAAGCTCAAATTGCATCGCTTAGAGCAGTCGTGCTGAAATTCCATGAATCATGGAAAGCAGACAACAAAGAGTTCTATCAAGAAGAGGCATTTAACTCATCTTTGATTACAGGCAGCGAGTATCTACCCGCCGACGATAGAACCGTACTGTTTGACTTCATCAGCTCAAAAAAAGTGATGGAAGTGGTCGATGCGGTGATACCGAACAAACCTGCCTTCATGAACACGCAGCTGTTTTTCAACCCAGTGAACCCGCAACAAAAAGACTTCTGGCATCGCGACTGTCAATACGACTATGACATTGATGACCAGATGAAAGTCATCATGGAAACTCAAGTATTGCACCTGCGAGTCCCTATTTTTGACGAGCCCGGGATGGAGCTTATCCCCGGAACACACAAGCGCTGGGACAATGAAGAAGAATACAACGTTCGCCAAGAAGAGAATGGTAAAGTGAGCAGCGATGATATCTCTGGTGGCAAGCAGATACCGTTAGAAGCGGGCGACTTATTGGTGTTTTCAGCGGATATGATCCATCGAGGTAGATACGGATTGGATCGTTTGGCCTTGGATATTTTGATCTTTGATTCTGCAGCAGACTATGTCGACTACGTCGATGACGATTGTTTACCAACTCCATCAATGTTGAACAAGATTACCGACCCAAGACTGTTTATGAACACGCTACACTTAAAGTCGATGCAGTGCTCATAAACCACAAAGGTGCCCGAACCATGACTGACACTAAGCAAAATACCCGAATTAGCCAGTTCCGCTTCGGTCAGCCGAAGGAGTCTCTCAAACTAGAACATGTCACTTTAGGGACGCTAGATAAGGATAAGGTTCGAGTAAGAGTTGAGGCGACCAACATCAATCCTAGTGATCTGTTGTCGATTTATGGTGTTGGGCAGTACAAGCACAGCCACCAGCCGCCGAGAGTTCCAGGATTTGAAGCGGTCGGAAGAGTTGTAGAGTCCAACCATGCTGAGTTTGCAACGCATCAGCGAGTGCTCGTGGCAACCAGTGGGACATGGCAGAACTATGTCGATGTATCACCAGATGATCTGTTCCAAATTCCTCAGCATCTAGAAAGTGGCTACGCCTGCCAATTGTACATTAATGCGCTAACCGCATGGGTGTTGACGACAGAAGTGGCTAAGCTGACCCAAGAAGATGTGTTGATCATCAACGCGGGCAGCTCAGCCATCGGTAAAATCTTCTCCCAGTTATCAGTATCACTCGGGTTTCAAATCATTGCCGTGACGTCACAACCTGAGCGTACTCAAACCACTTCATGTCATGTGTTGGATGCCAAAAGTGATTTGGTTGCACAAATTCAGCGACTCGGTTTACCTCAACCAACAGTGGCCTTTGATGCGATTGGTGGTTCCCCCGGAACCGATCTTATTCATACCCTTAGTAACAAAGGGCGTTTTATCAATTATGGCACGCTATCGCTGGATTTTTACGAGCCACGTTTTTTTGAGCAGGCGAAAAGCCAAGGCATCGATTTCAGCACCTTCTTTTTACGTTATTGGGAAGAGGCTGAAGGCAAAGATGTTCGTCGTGATAAATTCACAAGCATGCTAGATCACTTCATCACAAACGACATACAGCTCGACGTTGACCGCTATCTGCCATTCGATGAAGTGCAAACCGCGATTGATCTTATTGAATCGAAAACCACAGAATTAGATGGCAAGATCATATTGCTTCCGATGTAACGGTTAAGGCGCAGAAAGCACCTTATGCTTAGAGCTAAAATAGAAATACGGGGCTCTGTTTAGAAAGCTTGGTTTGAGAATCGAGAGTATTGCAAAGCATCTGCAACCTCTTGTGCTTTAGATTGTGAGCTCATTAAATTCAACAACTTCAACGCTGCTTGATAACTCACTAAGCTGCCATTTGATGTAAGCACCTTATCGTCAATAACGTAATTTGTATCTGCGAGTACTTTTACTTTTGGGTAGTCATCTTGAAAGTCTCCCTCGCCTCCAGCCCATGTGGTCGCTTGCTTGCCATCTAATACGCCAGCTTCTGCTAACAAGTAAGCGCCTGAACAGTTACTTGCCATCCACTCCGCCTGTTTGGCCGTTGAAGCGATATAATTGATCAATGTTTTATTGTTGAGCAAAGGCTCCATGCTGTAGCTTGATGTGAGTATCAGTACATCGAGTTGTGGCTTATCTCCAATCCAAGCATCCACCCCAATGTTTAACCCCTCCTCTGTGACGACTGTTGGTTTGTCAGTCACCGATATAGTGACTACGTCGTAATCACTAAACCAAGTTAAACGGCTTGCGACACCAAACACTTCAAGTGGAGCCGTAACATCTGACGTGAGTACGCCATCATAAACTAATATTCCAATCTTCTTATTTTTAGCTGATGCTGTTGGTGCCAACAAAAATAAACTAATAAAAACAGTAAGTAGAGCAACAAAACGAACGTTTAATTTACTATTGAACATGACGAGACCTCGTTATTTAAATGAAATTCTTGTAACTATATTAACGAGCTCATTTCATGTTTGAAGTGTCTACTTCACCCATCTATAGTGAATAAAATTCATGAATAAGTTAGGACGTTAGAGTGGATAAAATACGCTCATTACGCTTTTTTATTGCAACGTTAGACAGAGGAAGCTTCGCAGCAGCGGCAAAACAATACGGAACGGATCCATCAACCGTTAGCAAGGCATTGCAAAGATTAGAAGCAGAGCTTGGTGTTCAATTGTTCCAACGCTCAACTCGCCAACTAAATTTAACCTCGGCAGGTCGGCAATATGCACGAACTGCAAGACGAGTATTGGACGAACTCAATACCTGTGAAGAGGAACTACAACACCTCAATAACTCTGCGTCTGGAACACTGAAACTTAACCTGCCCGTGTCTTATGGTCGCCGTTATATCCAACCTTTACTAAAAGAGTTTCGCCGCCAATACCCAAACATTGATTTAGAAATCCAATACGACGATTCCTATGTAGACATGATAGAGCGAGGTATAGATGTATCGATTCGTTCAGGTTCTGTCGAAGATCGTCAGTTGATTGTTCGCCAGTTAAGCCCAATAGAGTATTTAATCTGCGCAAGTAAAGAATACATTGACCAGCACGGGGCACCCAGCGGACCGCAGGAATTTCATCAACATACGTGGATACGCTTTCGATTCGCACAAACGGGAAAACTACTCAGGTTAAGGCTCACACCAGATGAACAAAACCAAATAGTAGAAGTTGGCAAGAACATCGTGGTTAATGATGGGGAATCGATGGCTGAACTTTGTGCTCAAGGGCTTGGCTTAACGCAGATCCCACACTTTATCGCCCGAGATTGGCTCAATAGCGGCGAGCTGGTTCCACTATTCCCGAGTGTTCGCCCCTCCGGAGAAGGGGTTTACATTCTTTATCCTCGACGAGAGCTTATGCCTCTGAGAGTGAAGCTGTTTGTCGATTTTATGGTTGAGTCAATACAATCTCAGGGAGAAAGTCCACGCCGCACTTGGGTGAGTGATTTGAATATCAATCAGCTTCGATAAATCGATACCTGAAGCCCCCGGCCAACGCGAGTTATCGCGCATCCGACTCTGCTGTAATGTGTTCCAAGTCAATTAGATAAGGCGGGATTGTGTAAGATGGCGCGCTAGGAGTCTCTCCTAGCAAACTTTTGTTCGCCATCATGCCACTCGGCAATTCACCATTTTTACTGGCAATATCAGGTCGAAGCAGTTCAATGCCTTCAGTCACATTAGGGTTTTGTGCGCTCGTCGCTATGATGCCGTTTAGCATACGCGACATCATCATCGCCATTTCCGCTACCTGTTTCACCGAATCACAATAACTTGGCTCTGAGAGATCTTGTTCATTTTTTGGATGAACAACTTGTAAATGTGCGTTGATTGGATCTGTACTGACCGGAGTCGTTGCCCCCATCAAAGGGACAATCCCGCGATCGTCATTATGGTAGTAACATTGCTCAAAATTCATATTACCCAACCCAAAATCGACATCGAAGTGGTGACCGCCTTTTTCCTTTAAGTAAATCAGACGAGCAATATCAGAGAAGTGCTTAATGCCATCCCACTTACTGCTCCCACCTTTTTCCAAATGGTCACACGCTTTCCTAACCATATTGGCAAGTTCAGACTTGGTCAGTACTCCCGGCTTTGTTTTGGGTAACGGCTTGTTTCTAAAACGCTCGAACGCACTTTGTGTAGGGTCAGGCTCAAACAATGTATCGATATCACAAGTATCGTACCCACTGCTTCGTAGTATGGCTCTTTGGGTATCTCGCTTTTCCACAACTTCTTCTTGAATCAATTCGCGTTTCACAAACTCCTCTTCTAATAAAGAAGAATGCCAGATGCAGTGTTTGAATGAACTACCTTGAGATTTTTCAACAGACTCAAGTAATACATGCAAAGCTTCTTGACTCATAGCGCCCCCAGACCAAAAGCGATGAATGGTTTGCGGTATAGGTTTACTCTTGCTTTTACCTATTTCGACACCAGCGACCGTCGAAAAAATGCCTAAAACAGTAAGGGGGGCTTCTTGCCTTTCTCTAAGAACCCTTTCTCGGTTTTCATCCCATCGTTTCTCATCGCTTTCAGAATATGTTAATTCAGCTCTACGCTCTTGCCGTTGGCGCTCTGCTCGCTCACTTGTGGTTTCTTGTCTTTCTTCAGGATTAACTGGTGATGATTGATATCGCATGTGAGCCCACCTACATATAAATAAAAAATGAGGATATCAATAATTTCAGTTATTTATTATTCTAAAAAATACGTTCCGATGAATTAGCCAAATAAATAGTAATATCAGCCAATTAAAAAACCCCAACCGCAGAGTTAACAACTGTAAAGCACCTCTTTTTGACATAACATTTTGTAACATAACAGCACAAAAACATGATGTAGGTAACTTTTAGATTGCCCGAACTCAGCCTATAACCGGGTATAACTTCCGAACTAAGTCGCTTAGTTGTCGTAAAAAAATGAGCCTAATACCGTTAGGAATATGCTCTGATTTTTTAAACTCAACACCGGATATGCCACGGCCTAACAAAGGCTACAAAAGCCACTATGGAAACTTGATTCACAATTTTGGGGTGGCTGTTATTAATTTCCACCTACCGTATTCTCCCTCACACTGATCTATTTCCCTCTTATCGAAGTACAAGTTATTAATAATTCGATATAAATCGCTCTAATATTTGAAATTGTTGTCTACAGTTTTATAGAGCTTGTCGCTTCGGTAATTGCCACAAGTAACGACACCTTTTGATTATCAGTTTTGGTTGTAAGGAGAGGAAATGGAAAGCCCTATTGTCACACTCGCACATGCCAGCAAAAGCTTTGTTGATGGCAAAGACACTCATAGCGTGTTGGACAATGTCGACTTCGCTTTAGCAACAGGGGCAAGCGTGGCTTTGACAGGAGCGAGTGGCAGCGGAAAAAGTACGCTGCTGAATGTAATTGCGGGCTTCGAACCTTTATCTGGTGGAAAATTGTGGCTCGATGGCGAGAATACATCAGATTGGAAAGATTCACACTGGAGCCGTTTCCGCCATCAAAAACTGGGCGTTATCTTTCAGCAGTTCAACTTGTTAACCCCACTCAACGTAAAACAAAACATCGCGTTTCCTCTCCATTTAAATCAACAAAAATGGGGCGACTGGTGTGACTATTTAGTTGACGCATTGGGCATCAGCGAGCTACTCGAAAGACACGTATCCGCACTCTCTGGCGGACAACAACAACGAGTGGCAATCGCACGTGCGTTAGCCCACAAACCTAAGCTACTGCTTGCCGACGAACCCACAGGCAACCTCGATCACAAAGCTGGCATTGAGGTAATGAAGCTGCTGAGTGAAATCACCACGCAAGGCAACACTGCCGTGCTTTTGGTTACGCACAGCCCAGAATGTGCCAGCTTTATGCAGACAAAATTGGTATTAGATGATTGCTGTTTAAGGAACGCGGATCTAACCCCAAGAGCAGCAGCGTTGTGAGCAATCCAATGAAGCAAGTTAAGTTCGCTCAGAACCAGCTCACCCATACCAAACTGACTCTGAATCTATTCGCGGCGCACTATCGTCAATCACCATTGCAAGCCGCAGCGATTCTGATCGGCATTGTGTTAGCGGTCACCTTGTTTGTCGCGGTGCAAGCGATCAACCTCAATGCCAAGCGCAGTTATGCAGAATCGACCGAGCAACTTAGCGCTCAAGCGCAGAACCTTATCATTCCACCAGCAGGGCAAAACTATTTGCCAGAATCGCTCTACTTCAGCTTAAGACAAAGTGGATTAAGCGCAGCGCTGCCCGTGATTGAAGGGCGAGTGAGAGACGAACAAGGTCGTCGTTGGTCAGTACAAGGCAGTGAGTTGATCGCTGCTCTCACCTCAAGATCTCGCTATTCTAGCGACAAGCTAGCCGAAAACGATAGAAAGTCAGAAGACAGTCAAAACATATCCCTGTTCGACAGCGCATTACCGCTTCCTCAACTGTTAGCTGGCAAGCCCATTGTGATGATGAGCCAATCGCAACATCAAAGCTTAGGCGAAGTAGATACACTTACTCTCGATGAAATAGTCACCCAAGTTGTGGTACTACCTGATGAATGGCAGCTCGGTAGCCGAATGTTGATGGACATTGGATTCGCTCAACAACTGCTTAACAAGCAAGGGCAACTGAGCTATATCGCTATTTTTGACACTAAGAGCGACACTAACAGCAATACTCAGGATAAGTGGCAAAGCCTTATTGGCAAGCAAGGGCAATGGATTTCCAACAACCAAAGTACGGATCTCGGTTCAATTACCGATAGCTTTCACCTCAATCTCACCGCCATGAGCTTGTTGGCGTTTTTGGTTGGCCTATTCATCTCTTACAACGGTGTGAAGTACAGTTTGCTGAAACGTAATCGGCTATTGGTACAAATTCAACAGGCTGGAGTTGCGCCAAGCATCGTGTTTTCTGCTCTGCTAATCGAGCTCACGGTTTTAGTC
Source organism: Vibrio sp. 14N.309.X.WAT.E.F5 (assembly GCF_030397615.1). Taxonomy (NCBI): domain Bacteria; kingdom Pseudomonadati; phylum Pseudomonadota; class Gammaproteobacteria; order Vibrionales; family Vibrionaceae; genus Vibrio; species Vibrio sp. 14N.309.X.WAT.E.F5. The sequence goes on from NZ_JAPNXR010000007.1 coordinate 139,620, forward strand.
ACACTAGGCGCATCACTTGGTTTCATTCTCGGCATTCAACTCAGCCACTGGCTACATCCAACCGTCGCGATAACGCTTGAGCAACTTTACGGTGCAACACTGCTTCCCGGCACATGGCAGTGGCAATGGTTGGTACAAGCTTTATTACTTACGTTAGCGGCTACGTTAGTTGCATGTTGGCAACACTTTAAGCAGCGTATTCGACAACCACTCTCTTCCCATGGTGGTTTTTACCAAGCGCCAGAGGCTTCAAACGAAAACCAGTTGTTTACTATCGGTTTGGTGCTGACGGTTATCGCGTTAGCGGGGTTATGGCTTAGCGAACATCATCGCTTCACCATGGCCTGGCTTGGAATGTTAGTGGTGTCGATTCCCTTGTATCTACCCAAAACACTTAGCGTACTAGCGAACTGGAGCGAAAAACGCACCCAATCGGGGCTAATACAATATCTTTTTGCGGAACTGAGAGAGCTAATATCTCCCCTATCCCTTGCCATGATGGCGCTGCTTCTAGCGGTTACCGCTAACATGGGAATGAATACCTTAGTCGGCAGCTTTGAATCCACTTTAAAGCAATGGCTTGAACAGCGCTTACATGCCGATATTTACGTTAGCCCTGCCCAAGGTGAAATCGCCAATGTGGAGCGTGCGTTAGAACAGTTTGATAATGTTGAAACCGTCTATAAGCAATACTACGTCGATGATAACTTGCAGGGATTACCCACTTTGCTCGGCACTAAAGACAAAGACACACTTGAGCAAACCATGGTGTTCCAATCCCACCTTGATGATTTCTGGAGGCGCTTTTACCAAGGTGAATTCGTGGCGATCAGCGAACCCACTGCGGTGAAGCTCGGCCTGTCCCTTGGAAGCCAACTCAAGCTCGACGCGATCCAAGACAAAACACTCATCGTCGGCGCGATTTTTCATGATTACGGCTCACCGAATGGTGAAGTGTTACTTGCGCCTAATCTATGGCTCGAAAGCGGATTTACTGACTTACCCACCAGCTTGGGAATCAAAGTATCTGGCGACCCACAAGTGGTGTACGAACAACTGCGCCAACAACTCAATTTGCACCCTAGCCAGCTTTACGATCAAGCGCAGATCAAATCGATCGCGTTAGATATCTTCTCACAAACTTTTGCCATCACTCGAGCGCTTAATGGCGTTACTTTAATGGTCGCGGTAATAGGGTTGTTCTGCGCCTGTTTCATGTTGCTCGATGCACGTAAAGCCGCTATTGCAAGGTTGTATGCGCTCGGTGTTAGTCAGCGAAAATTGATGGCGATGGTGGTCGGGCAAATCGTTGTTCTGGTCGCCTTCACTCTGGTTATCGCTTTACCACTCGGCGCTATGGTCGGTTATGTGTTGACGGACATCGTCACCCTGCGCGCCTTTGGTTGGAGTTTAAATTATGTATGGAATTGGAATGATGCACTCAGCATCGCAGCCATCACCATTTTAGTCGCTGTGATAGCGACCTTGATTCCACTGTGGCGTTTGGTCAGTAAGCCCGTGATATCCAGTTTGCAAAGTGAGATGTTGTGATGAATCGATCAATGAGAGTTTTCGTGCTCACACTTGGCATCTTGTTCCTTTTAGGGTGTGAGGAGTCCACTCAACCATCAGCTCAAAATATGGGTTCGCTACTCGGTACTGAAACACAAACCGATAATGAAACACAAAAAGAAACTGAGCAATTCACGTCGGTAGTAAAAGGCGTGGAGATCACCTTCCCTGCCGACCATCAAGCACACCCAAGTTTTCGTCATGAGTGGTGGTACTTAACCGCTAACCTTATCGATGAGAATGGCAATGCTCTGGGTGTGCAATGGACACAATTTCGCTTCGCGGCTGCACCACAGGAAAGTGGCAATGGCACTAAGAAAACTACGTGGCAAAGTCAGCAGATTTACATGGCGCACAGTGCCGTAACCACCGAAGACAAACACTACGCTGATGAGAAGTGGTCACGCGACCAAGCAGAACTGGCAGGTGTAAGCGCTTCGCCGTTTCGTGTCTATCTTGATGACTGGCAATGGAACTCTTCAAGCGATGATCTATTCCCCGCAACCTTGAACGCTAATTCCGATCAGTTTGGCTACTCGCTATCGCTCACCAGTAACGCGCCTTATCAAAAACAAGGTGAGCAAGGCTACAGCACCAAAAGTGGCGATGGCAAAGTGGCTTCCTATTACTACAGCCAACCATTCATCGATGTATCAGGCGAAGTAACCATTGATGGCATAACACATCAAGTGTCTGGCAAAGGTTGGATAGACAGAGAGTGGAGCTCTCAGTTCTTACTCGACTCACAACAAGGCTGGGATTGGTTTGCGCTAAGGCTGAGTGATGAAACCAGTTTGGTGGTATTTCAGCTTCGAAACTCAACATCAGGTAAAGCCAGTTATGCCCACGCAAGGTTGATGAAGCAAGATGGATCCGGCCTCGCGATTAAGCAACAAGACATCAACCTAACCGCTATTAATCAAACAGAAATCGACAGTCGTAACTATCCAACAGAATGGCAAATCTCAATACCAAACCAGCAAATAGAACTGACCGTCTCGGCACTTAACCCCAAAGCCAAAATGCCACTGTCAGTACCCTATTGGGAAGGGCCAATCGTTATTGAAGGAACACACTCTGGTACGGGCTATATGGAATTGACGGGATATTAAGCATACCGGTACGGACATCGCTGCAATCCAAACTCATGCTTTACAGAAAACCCTATCTCCTTTCTACATGTCACAACAATTTATAGGTAACTATTTGTTCCTAAAGAGTAGAATAGCAACCAATGAAAACTAAATAGAAAAGTTTTTGGTCTGATAACGGAATTTTTCGATCTAAACTCTATTATGCGATTGCGACCACGGGTGAATATGGAAGAACTATTAGTAAAAAATGCGAGCGCTGTCTTTGCGATTATTGGTGGCTTACTTGGTGCGATTGTTACAGGGCTATTCGGTTTCTATGGTAAATCTAGAGAAACAAAGCTCAAATTAGCTGAAAAGATCGTAGATAAAAAACTAGAAGCTCATGACCAAGTAATCAATTTGGCTAATTTGATGAGAGTGATGCATGCAGTCGAAGGGGTTCCCTGTGGCAAAGAGCTACCGCGTTACCCTGCATTTCTCGCAAGTAGAGAAGCATTCGATAGCTTTTGGTTTCAATTCGGCCAAGTTCAGTCACAATCAGACCGTTGGCTATCCGCAGAGTTAAGAAGAGAGCTTTGTTTCTGTATAGATTATCTAGTAACCCTTCATAAATGGACCGAGCAGGTGAATGATATTGGTTTACCACGACTAGGAATGGCTATAAGAAATGACATTATAGATATATCTAGCCGTATAGAAGACGCAGCCCACGACTTTATCAATAATGATGTTATCAAATTGAACTTTAAAACAGATAGACGATGGCATAAGTTTAAACCAGAAGAAACTGAAAAAATGTTTGCAGACACTATCTTAATGAAGCGCCAGCTTGAGCTCCAAGATATAGTGGATGGCAACATCGCATAGCAAATTGCTTAAGAGAGTGATTCGTTACGCTAACCCAACATCACATACTCTCTATCCAATAACGAACTAGCGACATCAAAAAGCCATCACGAAGATGGCTTTTTGATTTTTTCAAATATATAGCTGCCAATTAGTCGTGTTCGGGAGCTCAATCAACCATTACATCGGCTGCCATAAATATCATTTACCCAGCTTGGGTTATCAATGAACGGGTTACGGTTACCTTGCCACTGCACGGCTTTTTCATGGCGGTTACGTTCCCAATTGTCTACTGGGTCAGCGTTATGCCATTGGAGCAATGTGCATAGCTTTCCAACCTTTGGCTTGCCTGACGTACTCGAAACATCATCAACCAGATACAAATCAGGCATGTTTGCGTTGTTGCCTTCATAACGTACGGCCATGTAGAAAATCGAACGAGCAGTATCACCCTTTACAGCATCTCTAGGTTCAAAGCTGTCATAATCGGTTTTGTTCAACGGCGACTTTTTCAATGGCGAACCACCAAAGTCAAAGTCTTTGTTTGAGCGGATAGAGTTAATCTCTGCGTCGGTGGGTTGCAGGTGATGAATGTCTGTATAGCCCCACTGATCTTTACGCTTAAAACCAAAAGATTTAGGCCAAAGGTGCTCACGATTCCATGCATTTTTGTCGTTATTTCCCGACGACGTAAAATCTTTAGATTGTGAACGGCCGCTGTAATACAGAATAACGTTGTTCGAGTTATTCGGGTCTTCGTTAGTATCTTTTAATGCCGACCATACCTGGGTATACGATAATTGCTTTTGCCCACGAGCAGCAATGACACCGAGCATGTCTTTTAACGCATTTCCGTTGAGTCCTTCAGCTTCAAGGTAGTAGCCGTCAGGATATGTAATATCAGCAAGCGCAACTGGACTAAGAGCTGTAGAAATTAGGAAAAGGCTTAGATTTAAACGCATTTTCATTGTTTTAGTATCCTTATTATTGTTTTAATCACTCATCATTGATGAGTGTCCTAAGACTCTACAAAACACAATTTATATGCAATCGTTTTATTTATAAAAAGGGAGGTCTAACGCCTTATTATTGAAGGGGTCAATATCCAGCTCTTAATAGGTAATAACTCGCAATGGATTCTAGGTACTTTAGTTTGGCAAGACTTAACGTTTTTGCCGTGACAGACACCCGTTTCCAAACCGGTGCCTCTCCCTATACTAATTACAACAAACGATTCTTATATTGCTCTGGTGTTTGGCCTGAATATTTCTTGAACATACTAATGAAGGGGCTGGCTTGGTTGTAACCTAATGTGAGTGCCACTTCTTTAACCGATTGCCCGTTTCTTAATAGGTCCATTGAGTACAAGTAGCGAACTCGTAGTCGCCATTCCGTGAAGCTCATACCTAATTCACTTTGGCAATGACGCGACAAAGTACGCTCGGTTGCGTGCACTTTCTCTGCCCAATCCTTTAGCGAAATATCGTCGGTTGGGTTCTCTTCTATCGCCGCAAGAATTGGGGCAAGATACTTGTTATCAGTTGAAGGTAAGAAGTGATGCTCGACTTGACGCTCTGCAAGTTGATCGAGTAACACCTGAACAAGCCTTTGATCTTGTTCGCTTTGTGCAACGTTAATATCGCGTTGGCGAAAGTCATCGATAATCGAAGACACGATTGGGGTGATCTTAATGAGGCTGGTTTTCTCAGGCAGATGCTGAGTTAACTCATGAGCAATGTTCAGTGAGCAGTAATCCAATGGCTTACGGTTGTAGCTGCAGTGCATGACCCCAGCTGGCACCCAAATAGCGAGATGTGGCGGCGCGAGAAAGCGTATGCCTTCTGCTTCCATTTCAAGAATCCCACCGCTGATCAACTGAACCTGTCCCCAAGGGTGGCTGTGAATACGAGTTTCGGTGTTCGATAAGAAAGCTTCGAAATTCATAAATACGTTGGATGGTGCCTTATCAATTGATAAGGACGGATGAAGGTTTCTTGAGTGTTTTTTCAAACTTGTCTTCCTATCGCGTCTGATGTCTTTTTAAAGATATCTGTAAGTATAACGACCTGTCAAACTAGCCGCATCAAGTCATTTGCGACGGAGTTCACATGTATTATCTATTACCATTTTTCACAGTCTGTATCTGGGGTGCAAATGCGATCGTCAACAAGCTAGCAGCGAGCACGATAGAACCAAGTGCGATGAGTTTTTACCGTTGGTTTATTGCGATGTTAATTTTGACGCCTTTTTGCATCCGGTCTGTGATTAAACAGTGGCCAATCATTAAGCCGAACTTGTCTAAATTAGCTTTCCTTGGGTTTTTGGGCATGGTGTTAAACCAATCTTTGGGTTATTACGCAGGCCTAACCACCTCCGCTTCTAACATGGCATTGATTACTTCTTTGGTTCCACTCATCAGTGTGTTCCTTAGTGTGCCTTTGTTGAACAAGTCTATTTCTAGCCTGAGTATTGTGGGCGGTGTGTTGTCTCTGGCTGGGTTGGCGTTAATGCTCGGTAAAGGCGACCCTCTGTTCTTCATCCATCAAAACCTTACCCAAGGCGATGGTTATATGTTAATCGCGGCCTGTGTCTACGCTTCTTACTGCGTGTTACTCAAACGCTGGAAAATGCCTATTAGCAGTTGGGTCGTGATTTATATTCAAGGGCTATTTGCTGTCGCGATGTTGACTCCTCTTTGGTTAACAAGTGAGCAACTATTACCATCGCAGCAAGCTGTTCCTTTGATCGCTTATGCCGCGGTTGCGGCTTCTATTTTGGCGCCTTGGATGTGGGTGAAAGCGATTGACACCATTGGTGCAGATTCAAGTGCGATGTTTATGAACTTGATGCCCGTTATCGCGATTGTATTAGCCTCCACTTGGCTAGGCGAAGAGATTAATCAGTTCCATATAATTGGTGGAGTGATGGTTATTTCGGGTGTCATTCTTGCTCAAATCAAAAGAAAACCAAGGCTTGAGGCTGCTCTACCTCAGCAAAGCTAGCTTTTCTTAGATTAAACGAACGAAAATTCGCGAATCAGCCTCTCCTTACAATGCCTGCTCCCTCAGCAGGCATTGTTGTTTTCCTGTTTTGTTCAATTGTTCTGTTCACACCGTTTTCAAATTCCTTTAATGGGCACTTACTGTTGTTGCAACCTTGAGCCGTCTCATGTTTAATGCATTGAGTACTGTTTAAGTTGTAAAAGGAATTACAATGACTCAACCAAGGATCCCAGTGATCATATCGTCACTGCTTGCTCTATTCTCAGCCTCAAGCTTTGCTGCCACAGTTCCTACTGATACACCATTAGCTAAAGAACAACATTTTGTGCGTGGTAATGGCGCAGAGCCCAACACTCTCGATCCAAACTTTGTTAATTCTGGTATGCCCGGTGACATTATCGTCAATGATATGTTTGAAGGCTTTGTGATCGAGAACAGCGATGGGCAGATCATCCCAGGACAAGCTAAAGAATGGTCGTTCAGCAAAGACGGCAAAACCGTCACGTTTATGTTGAAAGAAGGTCTTCAGTGGTCAAACGGCGAGCCAGTGACAGCATCAAACTTTGTCTTTGGCTGGCAGCGTGCCGTGTCACCTAAAACTGGTAACAATACAGGGTTTGTTTTCTCGACGGCGAATATCGTTAACGCCAGTGAGATTCTTGAAGGAGATAAAGAGCCGTCGGAACTGGGCATTAAAGCATTGGATGAACACACGGTTGAAATTGCGCTTTCAAAGCCTACGCCCTACTTCATGAGTTTAATGAGCATCAAAACCTTCTTCCCTCTGCCTACTAAGTTGGTTGAAGAGAAAGGCGACCAGTGGACTCGCGCAGAGAACATTGCAACCAACGGCGCTTATACTCTGAGTAAATGGGTCCCTAACGAATACGTAGAAGTGACCAGAAACCCGAATTACTGGGATAACGCTTCAACCGTCATCAATAAGGTCACTTACCTTGGTTTATCATCTCAAAATGCTGAACTGATTCGTTATCAATCCGGTGAGATTGACATGACGAATCGCGTGCAACTTGAGTATTACCAAAAGCTTGTCAAAGAAAGCCCTGAACAGATTAAGGCACAGGCTTTGTTAGGGTCATATGTTTATTCGTTCAATACGCGTCAAGCTCCGTTTGATGATGTAAGAGTTCGACAAGCATTAAGCATGACAGTAAACCGAGAGATTTTAGTCGATAAAGTGACGGGGCAAGGAGAGCCTGAAGCCTACAGCGTGACGCCTAATAACATCCCGAACTACACGGCTCCTAAGTCTTTATTCGAAGCGCTAGATAGCTCAAAACGTCAAGCCAAGGCCAAACAACTATTAGAAGAGGCTGGGTACAACCAAGAGAATCCTCTTAAATTTACACTCACGTACAACACCAGTGAAAACCACAAAAAGATCGCCATCGCAATTGCATCAATGTGGAAACCACTTGGCGTGAAGGTAGAGCTAGAGAACATGGAGTGGAAAGCGTATGTCGCCGCTAAAGGAGCGGGAGATTATCAGCTTGCTCGTTCTTGGGCCTTTGGGGACTATCCAGAGCCTTCAGCTCTGTTAGAAGCCTTCACTTGTGGGCACACGGCCAATGAGAGTGGTTACTGTAACTCTGATTATGATGAGCTCTTACAGCAAGCGAGTAAAACGGAAGATCAATCTAAACGTTTTGCTCTATATCAGCATGCTGAATCGCTTCTGAACGAATCTGCAGCAGTTATGCCTTTATACCACTACAATCACACTCGATTAGTGCGAAATACACTTAAAGGCTTCCCGAACAATAATCCGAAAGGAAATATCTACGCAAAGGATCTATACTTTGTTCAAGAGTAAAAATGAGCTAAATAATAAAAGATTTTACTACCACTTTAGTGGTAAAGACACTAGAATCATTTTAACTAAACCAGATTAACAGCGGTTAGTTGGCAAACATAAAAAGGTACCGACATGAGTACCTAACGGCTTGAAAACACCTAGCACTGCGCTAGGTGTTTTTTTTTTGCTATCAACCTTTCTAGCTCGCTGATCAAACTTTCTAATTGCTTGATCAATAATTTCTAAGCACGTGTACAAGATTGCTTCATCCGTGTTTGCCACTTGCCTCAACCGCCTTTAAACATCAATATTCACCCGTTTGTCACTCGTTTGAAAAAATAGTCTCGATCGTGAGATTATCCACTTTAATTTATGTCATCTTAAGTATATTGTTATTAGCAAGTAACAAGCATGTTATGCAGCACAATAATAATGAAGGAAGATAGATGAGCAGTAACAATAGCCGACAAGATGGTAAACGAGACGTTACTCTGCGTTTTTTAGCTGAACCCGGGGATGTGAACTTTGGTGGTAAAGTTCATGGTGGTGCAGTAATGAAATGGGTCGATTTAGCGGCTTATGCTTGTTCTGCTGGATGGAGTGGTAAATATTGTATTACCGCCTACGCAGGTGGTATTCGATTCGTTGCGCCAATCCATGTAGGCAACCTTGTTGAAGTAAGTGCGAAGGTCATCTATACCGGTTCATCTTCCATGCACATCGCTATTGACGTTCAAGCTAGCGACCCTAAAGAACTCAACAACCGCCTAACGACTCACTGTATCGTTATTATGGTCGCTGTTGATGAGAATGGTAACCCGACTAAGGTGCCAGAATGGGTACCAGAAACGCCAGAAGACATTGAATTAAGAGATTCGGCTATTCGCCTAATGAACATGCGAAAGCAGATAGGTGAAGAGATGGAAGCGCACGTGAAATACCTTAAATAAGGTCAATCACTAGCCCTAACCTACAAAACCTAATTACGATGCCAAGCACATGCTTGGCATTTGTTTATTTAACTCAGATCCCCTATACAAACTCCCACAGACAAAGCTGCGTCTTAACCAATACTGCTTATCTCAATACTACTTATGTCAACAAGGCTTATATAGCGTGATACTCAGCCAAGGGTTGAAATGAACCTGCTGTTGTTGAGCGATTTGCTAGAACTGTAATAAAGTCGTCATTTAGCTCTGATTAAATACCGCCAATCATAATGGATGTATTTAAATTTCCCGGAGCTACTCTTGAGCGTCACACGCACCACACTTAGCGAATCTACACTGAACAACCTCAAGGCAGTTGAGTACCAATGGGTCAGAACATTGTACGTAGAAGGTTACGATAGCAATGAAATTAACCACTATATCCAGACTTGTTTTGGTGGGGACAACACGTTTGCGGATCTCTTTCGCCGTGTCGCACTCGATCAAGAAAGCATCTATGTGTTGTTGCAACACTTGGGCTGTGCTCCCTCAAGCAAAGAATTCTAGCTTTTATAGTTCATCGCTAGTCGTTCATAGTTCCTAACTGATCATTGGTCCTAGCGAATCATTTTCCTAACTAATCACAGCTATCTGCATCTAGCTTGAATCAGCGGCTAATATCAACCGTTAGTCATTCAATACTTCTCCAACCCATTCCATAGGTCAGGGATATAGTTTCCTGCAATCCACAGCTACCGACTGCCTCTATATACATTTTCTCTGTAACTTCTGTATTTGTTGCACGCAAATCATTGAAGTATCACGCATTGGATTATTAGCAATATATCAATAGGCCAACAGCCCTTTATACTGAGTGTCTGATTTGTGAGACTCGTTCATGCCTTCAAGTAAGAAGAATGAGACAGGTGAGATTCAGGAGAGAAATGGCTCGAAGCTTTAATGGCTAAAGCAGCTATAAGCAAAAAATTGACAGATAAAGCGAAGACTAAGTAGAAAGTAAAAAGTAGCAGGCATAAAAAAACCCAAGTAAATACCTGGGTTAGAGTTACAAAAACCACTAATCATTAATAGCGTAAGGAACCTGATTAGTAGCCAGCTATGCGTAACCTGAGGGTTATTTTTATTACTGATCGGCGGCCAAACCAAATGATGTAATAAAAATGCCAATACAGAGCGACCTATAAGGTCGCTCTTTGTCTTTCTTATAGGGTACAGCTTATCCTTTTACACCACCTGCCGTCAAACCGCCAACTAACCAACGTTGAGCAAGTAAGAACACGATAGTAATCGGAAGTGCTGAAAGTACAGCCGCTGCCGCAAAGTCACCCCATAGGTAGTTCTGAGGGTATAGGTATTGCTGCATACCTACCGCTAGCGTGTAAGAGTTCACATCGGTTAGCAGGATAGACGCTACAGGCACTTCACCCACTGTTGCGATGAACGAAAGAATAAACACAACCGCTAGAATTGGCACAGACAATGGCAGTAGAACCAGTCTGAATGCTTGCCAAGGCGTTGCACCATCAAGTGCAGCCGCTTCTTCCAATGAGTTATCAATCGTTTCAAAGTAGCCTTTAATCGTCCATACGTGCAGTGCGATACCGCCCAAGTACGAGAAGATCAGACCGCCATGCGTGTTCAAGCCTAAGAACGGAATGTATTGACCAAGTTTGTCGAACAGCGCGTAGATAGCCACAAGAGCAAGTACCGCTGGGAACATTTGGAAAATCATCATCGCTTTCAGAATAGTTTCTTTACCTTTGAAGCGCATACGAGCAAATGCGTAAGCCGATGTCGTTGACAATGCCACGATTAAAATCGATGTAACACCCGCCACTTTGATCGAGTTCCATAACCAAGTCAGTACTGGAAACGGAGGTGGTGTCACCGAGCCGTCAGCATTCGTTACCGACATACCAAGAGCCAGTTTCCAGTGCTCCAGTGATGGGTTGTCAGGAATCAAACTACCTGTTGCGAAGTTACCTTCACGGAACGAGATCGCGATAATCATCAGTAATGGGAAGATAATCATTGCCAAGAAGCACCACAACACTGCATGCGTTGCCCATACTCGGTATTTAAGGCCTTTACCTTGTACCATAGCCATTGTCGTGCTCCTTAATCTTGAGACAGTTTAGTGAAACGAAGGTTTAGTAACGCAAGTCCACCAACCAATAGGAAAATAAGCGTTGCGATTGCACTTGCTAGACCAAAGTCTTGACCGCCGCCGCCTTCGAATGCGATTCGGTAGGTGTAGCTTACAAGCAAGTCTGTGTAACCCGCTGGCTCTGAGGTGCCAATCATGTTCGGGCCACCGTTCGTCAATAGTTGAATCATTACAAAGTTATTGAAGTTAAAGGCAAACGCTGCAATCAATAGCGGTGTCAGCGGCTTAATCATCAATGGGAATGTAATACGCTTGAAGTTATCAAGGAAGTTCGCACCATCAATCGCTGAGGCTTCGTACAAATCATCAGGAATCGCTTTAAGCAGACCCATACATAGAATCATCATGTAAGGGAAACCTAGCCACGTGTTAACCATCAACACCATGGTTTTCGCAAGAATTGGGTCAGAGAACCAGTTCGGGCTTAAGCCGAAGATATTCTCAAGCACCATGTTGATCTCACCAAAGCTCTGGTTGAATAGACCTTTAAAGATAAGAATCGAGATGAACGCGGGTACTGCGTAAGGCAGAATCAGTAGAACACGGTAGATTGAACGACCTTTTAGCTCTTCCCATTGCACGATATTCGCAAGTACAAGTCCGATAACAAGTGTGAACGCTACGGTACATACCGAGAAGATCACCGTCCAAATAAAGATGCTGATGAATGGTTCTTTAATACCATCATCTTTCCAAACACGTTCAAAGTTATGTGTGCCAATGTTAACCACAAAGCCCGGAGAGATGGTGTTACCAGTAAACTCGCCATTGGCATCGACAGGTTGATAGAAACCCTCTTCCATGTTTGGCTTGAGAACGTCACCCGTTTCATTGTTGATTAACGTTTCGTCATCGTCTTGAAGCGTGTAAAGCGGAGCAACAGAAGCAAACTTACGTAAGCCACTCATGCGGATGTCGTCACCGTTAGGCAGATGGAAATCAACCGCATTGATCGCTGCACGGTTTTGGATGATCGCTTTGATCTTCTCTTTCTCACCTTGTGCAGACTCAATTGCAGATAGGTCCATCTCTGTTGCACTCATATCTTCAAAAGAAAATACGTCTGTTGCTAACAGCTGGTCGCCATCTTTAACCACGATCTGGTGACCGTCATCAGTCTTGTACAAAGTAAATGGATAGCTCTCACCGCTTTGAAAAGAACGGTCTAAAAGAACCGTTTGAGTACGTTCTAGAGACAGTTGATTTTTTGCGCTGTAGTTAGTGAACGCAAGCCCTACGGTATAAGCCAATGGGAAAAGAATGAACAAGATCATTCCGGCAATACCAGGATAAATATAACGGTGGGCGTAAGTTTTCTTACTGCCAAAAATGTAAAGTGCCAAAGCCGTTAAAATCACAGTAAGCAGCGCAAAAGCGAGCTCACCGCGTGAATACATTAGAATTGTAGCGTAGCCGTTAATTAAGCCAACGCTACCAAGCAACCCCCATTTGATGAAGACGCTTTTACTGCCTGGAAGGCTTGATGGTGCTGGGATAGCATCTGTACCTTGAACTGACTGCATAGAGGAACCTGCTAGCGATATAGATAAAAAATAGAAAAGTAAGGAGAGGTTACCCTCTCCTTAAAAGGTAGTGCTTGGTTGTTACTTAGTCATGCGACCTTCAGCAGCTTTTAGTGCTTGGTCTACTGTTTGACGGCCGTCAACTACGTTGCCGATCGCTTCTTCCATGCTGTACCAGAACGTTGTGAACTGAGGGATGTTAGGCATGATTTCGCCGTTCATCGCGTTGTCCATTGTTGCTGCAATACGAGTGTCGCTGTCTAGTTGACGTTGGAAAGAGTTAAGAGCAACAGCGCCTAGTGGCTTGTCGTCATTCAGGCTCTTCATGCCTTCGTCTGTTAGTAGGTAGTTTTCCATGAACTCAACAGCTAGGTCGCGGTTTGGAGAAGCAGTGCTGATACCACCAGCCCATACACCAACGAAAGGCTTAGACGCTTTACCGTTGAACTTAGGTAGCGTTGTTACGCCGTAGTCAACGCCCGCTTTCTCGATGTTTGCCCAGCCCCAAGGACCGTTGATTGTCATTGCAACGTTACCCGCAACGAATTCAGACTCAGCAACTGAGTAATCCATGTCTGCAGAGATAACTTTGTCTTGTACCATTTTCTCGATGAAACCTAGAGACTTCTGAACACCTTCAGCCGCTACGCCCGCATCTTTAATGTCGTAACCTTCAGCAGTTTGTTTGAATGCGTAACCGCCGTCAGCTGCAAGTAGAGGCCATGTGAAGTAAGCGCCGCCACGTAGAGGCCACATGATCGCTTTCTTGCCGTCTTTTTGAAGCTCAGCGTTAAGTGCTGGGATTTCTTCCCAAGACTTAGGTGGGTTAGGAACGAGTGCTTTGTTGTAGATAAGAGAAACTGACTCAACCGCTACTGGGTAAGCGATTGTTTTACCTTCGTAAGAAACAGCGTCCCATGCGAAGTCTACGATACCTTCTTTAGTTTCTTTAGAAGGTTTGATATCAACAAGAAGACCGGCTTCCGCAAAACCACCAAAACGGTCGTGTGCGTAGAAAATCATATCTGGGCCATCGCCAGCTGCTGCAACTTGAGAGAACTTCTCTTCTAGTTTGTCAGGGAAAGCGACTGTTACTTTAACGCCAGTGTCTTCTTCGAAGCGTTTACCTACTTCAGCCATGCCTTCATAAGCTTTGTCACCACCAACCCAGATTGTTAGTTGTCCTTCTTCGATAGCAGCATTTGCACCAAAAGAACCCAGAGCAACTAATGTTCCTAGAGCTACAGCGCTTAGAGCGTTTTTCATGTGAATATCCTTTTTATATTTATACGTAGGGCACATCTACCAAGACGAGCCAGTTTTCAGGGCTTATGATCTGAGAAAATAGGCTCTAACTCATCATCCTAGCCACTACGCCCTAGCTATTATGGCTTAATTTCGTGATCGCCATCCGGTCAGATTAGAGACTAAAATCACAAAATGCATACTCATCGTGATCAACATCACCGTTATGGGGTGGATTTATTTGAACTGGATCGCCAATTATTAATAACCCCATTTATCTACTCCTCCCCTACTACTCCCCCTCGTTAAATTTTCATTGGGAGGATGTACCATTGCGCCAATTCACCGAAACTGCATTCATCCAAGAGTGGATAGTAAGAACCCTTTACCAGCGAATGTTATGCGTTGAAGCATTGTTCATTTAGTTGGCTTCACTGCCCGCTGTTGTCTTTAATTAAGCATCGAGCTAAATCTGTGATTGAATCACGGGGGAGATTTAGCTGGATGTGGGGGAAATAGGCACCAGTTTGGCTATGACGGGTGGGCTTGGTTAAAGAATCCAAGTCTCACCCACTTTTTTCTTACTCATTCAATACTTACCAATTCCTACAGTTACTGCTGACCCAAAAATTTCTTATAATGATAAGCAGTAAAACTTAAAATTTGATCGATCGAGGACTAGCTAGATGGCGAGTGTCACGTTAAAAAACGTTTATAAATCATATGGTGATGTACAGATTTCTAAGGACGTAACCTTAGACATCAACGAAGGTGAGTTCGTAGTGTTCGTTGGACCATCAGGTTGTGGTAAATCGACGCTATTACGCTGTATCGCAGGTCTAGAAGACATTACGTCTGGTGATTTGTACATTGGCGACCAACGCATGAATGACGTTGAGCCTTCAAAGCGTGGCGTAGGTATGGTATTCCAATCTTACGCGCTTTACCCTCACCTTAACCTTTACGACAACATGTCTTTCGGCCTGAAACTAGCAAACGCCAACAAAGCTGAAATTGATAAGCGTGTTGAACATGCTGCAGAAATCCTTCAGCTTGGTCACCTTCTTGAGCGTCAGCCTAAAGCCCTATCTGGTGGTCAACGTCAACGTGTTGCTATCGGTCGTACTCTGGTTTCTCAACCAAACGTATTCCTACTTGATGAGCCTCTATCTAACCTTGATGCTGCTTTGCGTGTTCAAATGCGTTCGCAAATCACTAAGCTACAGCGTCAACTTGGCTGCACCATGATCTACGTTACCCACGACCAAGTGGAAGCGATGACAATGGCCGATAAAATCGTTGTTCTTGATGGCGGTTACGTATCTCAAGTCGGTAAGCCGCTTGATCTTTACCACTACCCTCAGAACCGTTTCGTTGCTGGCTTTATTGGCTCGCCGAAGATGAACTTCATGTCGGTTCACATCGAGCAAGCTGAAGCAGAGCGCGTATTGGTACAACTTTCAAATGGCATGACTTTCTGGATCCCGGTAGATGGTACCACTGTCAATGCTGGTGACCGTATGTCTCTGGGTGTGCGTCCTGAGCATTTGTTGTCTGCTGACACGGGTGACGCTACGATTGAAGCTGAAGTGATGATGGTAGAGAAACTAGGTAACGAAACACAGGTTTACCTAAACCTCGAAAGTGCTGATGCTGATGTTATCTACCGTCAACCAGACACGTTAACGATTGAATCTGGTGACAAGCTAGCGATTGGTATTCCTGCGCACCGTTGTCACTTGTTCCATAGCGATGGTCGCGCATGTCGTCGCTTGTACAAAGAGTACGGCACCGACTAATCGGTTCGCCTTTTTAAGATATAACTTGCCCATATCGAATCCCTCTTACCAAGTAAGGGGGATTTTTTTGTTTAAAGGCGCCAACTACTTTCACTTTGATTGTTTAACTTCGCGCGCAGCTCAGTTAGCTTTTTCGAGCGGCAATAAAAAAGGCCTAGCGGATGCTAGACCTTTATCTGTTTGTACTAAAGCCACCCTATCTAACGATATAGGTTAGCTCTACTGAAACTTAGTGGATTGGCGTATCACTTGTTTTGTTGAACTGGCCAAAATGCTTTTCTAACACTTCTGGTGTTAGTTTGCCTTCCGCTTCTAGTCGCTTAAATTCAGCAACGATCGCTTTTTGCTCTTCAATTGATGGCAGTTGTACTTCTGGCTCATCGCCCATCTCTTGAGTCATCTGCTCTAGTTCTTTTTCAAAATCGCTCATGATACTTACCTAAATATTAAACCTAACGAGATTTTACTCATTTACGCTCTGTGATGCTAGAGCGATTAAGTGCAAAGCCCGAAACCAGATCAAGCGAACGTCAGTTTAAACAGGACTGGCTTGAAATTAAAAAGAGCTGGATTCACAGTTAAATGAATCCAGCTCTATATCAAAGTCACTAGCTCAAGCAGTATTACAGCTTAAACGAGCCAACCATCTTATCTAGGCGAGAAGACAGGTCACGAAGCTCTTGGCTTGCTTCAGCAAGTTGTTCAGCCGTGCCCGTTGTCACTTCGTTGATCGCGTTGATCTCTTCAATGTTCTGGTTGATGGTGTGAACTACCGTTGATTGCTCTTCCGTTGCCGTTGCCACTTGTGTGTTACGGTCAGTGATATCAACGATACGGTCTGAAATACCACCCAATACGTCTACCGCTTCGTCCGATGCTGATACACCTTCCAGCGTAATCACTTTACCCGCACTCATTGCCGTTACCGCATCTTTCGCATCGCTTTGCAGTTGGTTGATCATCTTCTGAATCTCTTCCGTTGAATCTGCTGTACGACTTGCGAGGTTACGAACTTCATCGGCTACCACAGCAAAGCCACGACCTTGTTCACCGGCACGTGCTGCTTCAATCGCTGCGTTCAATGCGAGTAAGTTAGTTTGCTCAGAGATATCACGGATAACACCCAGAATAGAGCCGATGTCTTGCGTTGTTGAAGCAAGCTGCTCCACCACTTGACCCGTGCTTTCGATATCTTGCGCTAAACGGCTGATCGCGTCTTTTGCTTTGTTTACCACAGAACGGCCCACTTCAGTATTGCCCGAAGCTTGAGTGGCTGTTTCTGCTGCTGTTGCCGCGTTTGATGCAATCTCACTGATGGTCATACCCATTTGGTTGATCGCAGCCACCACTTGAAGGGTTTGATCTCGTTGCTCTTGGCTATTGTCGTGGGTGATGTGCGCTTTGTTAGAAACACTCTCTGCCGCCACTTGAAGCGCTTGGCTTGTTGAGCATACTTCTTTCATCGACTCGTGAATCTTTTCAATAAATCCGTTAAAGCCCTTTGAAAGCTGTGCGATTTCATCGTTGCCTTTAACTTCGATACGCTGTGCCAGATCGCCATCGCCTTCGCCAAGGTCACCAAATCGCTTAGCCAGAAGTTTAATCGGTTGAGTGATGCTGTTTGCTAGCACTACGCCCATTAAGATAAAGACTAAAGCCACGATAGCCGTCATGATCAGCATCTTTTGTGCCGTCGCATCGAGCTCAGCAAACACTTCATCAGTTGGTACCACACCAATAACGAACCAGTCCATTGACGACACATAAAGACTCGCGACGAATAGCTCTTGTCCTTGGCTTTCGGTGGTAATTAGGTTGAAACCCGACTTGTTCAATAGCTGGCTAGCTTGAGGGCCGTAAAGTTGTTGAAGTGACGAATCACTGCGTGAACGCTCACGGTGAATTTGTACATCACCTTGGCTATCTGTCAAAAATACAAAGCCTGTATTTTCAATCTTGAAACCGTTCAGCAGGTTAACCATGTCATCCATCGATTTTGATAGACCTGACATCGCCAAACCAGAGGGCTGTTGGTAGTTGGCAAACATCTTCACTTCACCATTGGCTTCTTGGAACATGCTCACCATGGTTGGCTGGCCTGACTGAGTAAAACCGAAGAACCAACCGTCTTGTTGTTGGTTTAGCTGACGTAAGAAACCATCTTGGTTCCAGTAGTAAGCTGTTTCACGGTTGGCAACCGACGCATCGTTTAACTGGTATTGGTTACGCACGTTATTCAGTTGTTTAACTAGCTTATTCTCAATATCCGCATCACGTTCAGTCGAATCAATAGCGTCAGAAATGAATTCATTCGAAGCAATTTGCTCCGCTGCCAACAACAGCTGAGAGACTTCACGATCAATTTCACCGTTGATTCGCTCAAGCATTCCAGGAAGCTCGATATCAACCAATCGATGGCTCAATACATCTCTTGCTTGTTGTTGCGCCATCGCACCTACGATGACCGTAGAAGCCAGAACCGCAAAAGTAATTCCGAGTACAACCTTTTGCTTAATACTCAGAGAGTTAGTTTTCAACATATTTGGACCTTTAAAAAGAATCGCTCTTTATTTATGTACCCTGAACAGGACTTTTTAGTGCACTCCAATCAGCAATGCACAATCTGAGTTATGTATCGGCCAAAACCAATATAACTAGAGACTTTTCTCTCAAAAAACTGCAAATATGATGTAACGACTCAATCATTTTCTCTTGGGATAAAGATTAACGAGGTCAATATTATTACCTCGCAGGCATTTGCTTGGGTTATTTAATGATGTTTAACACGCTAACCCTTCAGATATAAAGGCATTAAGTTTGTCCTCATTAATGATATCAATGCGGCGATAACCTATTTCAATCATGCCTTCTTTCGCCAATTGTTGGAGAGAGCGGCTGAGTGTTTGACGGGTACACCTAGATAGATGCGCCAACTTATCTTGGGTATATAAGATCGGATTGAGTTCATTCGGCATCCCATTTAAACGACTGACTAATAACAGTAACTTCGCAAGGCGAAATTCATTTTTAAGCAGTACAGATTCTGTCGTCCACTCCATCAAAAGCCGGAATCGAAAGCTGATTTCACGAATTGCAATTTTATAGAGTTCTGGATAACGGTCAGCGATATCTCTCATTTTTTTGACGGGAATAGCCACGACAATCGCATCAGAAGATGAGTAGAAGTTATGGTTGGTCGGTTGTTCATCAAAACAGCCTATCCACGTCAGCCAGCTGTTTGGACCTAGCATGGCAATGCACGCCTCATCACCACTCTCACTGTAACTCATCAGTTCGATATGTCCCTTAACCACAAGGCGTATGGTATCGACAGCGGTATAGGCGGAATTGAGCAAAGTCGGAACCTTATAGGCTTCAATTCTTGCAGCACCGACTATCTCTTCAACGGCTTTCGGATCTAGCTGATTTAGCGTGGGATCATGTCTTAACACCAGCTCAAGCATCGAATGTTGTTCTTCACTACTCATCGTAGGAACGAAATTAGAATGTAAGATTTTACACATTGTTCTCATCCAACCCCTGATAGCTTGTTAATTAATTGTTAAATACAGACTAACAATTAATCGAATAAAAAAGCTAGGAAAAACCACAAGGTCGTGAAATGAGGATTCAAGAATGCAAATGCCATGCGTAAACACATTGAGCCGTTGGCTCTTTAAAGGGTCGATAGCAACAGTTTTAATTACATGTGCCAGTTGGAGTACAGTGTCTGCCGCCAATGATCAGTTTGAAGGTATTCCAGGAGAAAGAACCTGTTTCTTCCGTTATGGTCCGGTATCTGCAGACCCATACATCAACGTTGCCTATCCCGATGCTGCGGTAAAATATTGGGGAGCAGCTTTTACTGTACCTGATGGTGCCAAGCTAAAATTAGAAGGACAATTCCCACATTCTCGCTACATGTCGTTCATTAGCTATGATGACCGTGGAAGACCAGTACAATCTTTACCCGACTACATGATCAAACCCAGCCAAAGCAGCGTGAACCCTTTCAGAGAAGGCAGTCAGCGCGACAGCGTTCTTAGAAGCTACCAAGTCAATATTCTCAACGCTCAACCAAAAACTGATTACACCGCAGGCCAAATACGTGATGGCGCTGAAATGGATGAACTGCATGCGCCAAAATCTTCAGCTAATCAGCAGGTGATCATCTACCGCATCTACGCAAAAGACGAAAACAGTGATGGCACTGGGAATACAGCATTACCGCAGCCAGTCGTCACGCTTTCTTCAGGAAAGGAACTTCGCGGACAAGAAGCGTGTGATTCTCTGCAAAGTGCGCAACCGTTAAAAGCTCAATTAAATGCCCTGGGAATCCCAGTCGAGAAGTATCGTGAATTGGTTACACAGCCCAACAAGCCCGCAGGCTTCCCCGCAACCAATCCATCGACTTGGCACATTCAACTCGACCGAGAAAGCTTGTTAGGTATTTACACAGGAAAAATAAATCCTGAAGCGAGACGAAGCACGGGTGGCTTCTACCCAAATCTTGATAACAACTACATTAGAACCGTCGTTAATCGCAAACATGGCCCTGTATTTGTCCTCAGAGCCAAGGCTCCCGTTACACCAAAAACTTTCCATGGCGTTAAAAAAATGACTAAAGGTGACCTCCGTTACTGGTCGGTCTGCTCGAACAAAGGCTTCGCTGTAACCAAAGTCAACGACTGCCTTTACGATGAAGCGATTCCGGTGGACAAGGACGGCTATTACACTGTCGCCGTGAGCCGCGCTGCCGACAGACCACGTAACGCTTTTGCCCAATGTGGTGTAGGTTGGTTACCAATGGCAGACGATGGTGATGGCATTATTGATGAAGATGCATCGATTGTTCAAATCCGTCACATGCTCGCAGCGCCGGAGTTTAGCCACGCCATACAAAACATCCAGCAAGATAAAGATATCGCCCCGGTGATGGGGGAATACTACCCAAGAACCTTCTACACCACGACCAACAACTTCGAGCTAATGATTCCTTGTTCGGGGTAATACTCTCCATCTGAATAACCCATTAATAAACCTACGAAATGGCAGGTTCCCCGCCTGCCATCTATGACCGAATACCATCAATTTTCTGAGGTTGCCATGCTACTCAAACTACTACCCCTATTGTCGATCATATCTTTTCTTTTTACATCACAAGCAGCACACACAGAAGAACTCGAACCAGAGCAAGAGCAAGGACAAATAGAAGACCTAGACGATCCTACAGCACTAAGCTCATTTCTGGGAATACGAACAGGGACTAACGGATATGGTGCCATCGCGCAATTTGGATTCAATAGCCCCGACAGTGCATTCGGTCACAACAGCTTCATTCAATTTAAAGACGATTTTGAAACTCTACACCTACGCCACTTTTCGATCTATAAACAGAGTGGGACGGGGTTGTTTGTCGATATGCAGCGCAACAATGCCAATGCGATTCCCGTTAACCGAGCTTCTGTTGGCGCCATCCAAATAATCCCTATCTCAGACAAACTTAGGATCAACCCTGCCCTTCTATATGGCGAAACGTGGACAGACGACAAGCAAGCGAGAAAAACGCTGTTTCCAGATACATCAATTGTGACCTTGTATACCTTTATTCGCTGGCAAGTCGACGACGACTGGTTCGTCAATTTGGTACCTCAATATACCTACAGCGTAAATGGACGAAAGATTCGCTTGTTTGAACTCGTCACTCAAGTGGGCCACAACATTACTAAGGAAACGAGCATGGCGATAAATACCGATGAAGACGACAACTTTTGGTTAACACTAAAGCACGCCTTTTAAGTCTGACTATGGTAAAACCGTTGGGCTTAACTGTACTTTGGCTAAACACTTGTAAATCATTCCATTTTTGGAAAAATAAATTACGTAGATGTACTGGAACTTTTTCCTATTAATAAGTGACCAATACTCAAAATAAGAATCAAATGGCCCCCAGAGAGTCCAAAAATGCATAAAAATAACTTCGAAATCCTTCAAAACTACCTAGAGTCTCAAATCATTGGTCAGCAAGAGCTCGTAAAACAACTGATGATCGCCTTACTGGCAGATGGTCATATCCTTGTTGAAGGGCCTCCGGGGTTGGCAAAAACCCGCGCAGTAAAATCGCTAGCTGACTGTGTCGAGGGAGATTTTCATCGTATTCAATTTACCCCTGACCTATTGCCTGCCGACCTAACTGGTACCGATATTTTCCGTCCAGAAACGGGAGAGTTCACCTTCCAATCTGGCCCGATTTTTAACTCACTAATTCTAGCGGATGAGATCAACCGTGCTCCAGCGAAAGTGCAAGCCGCAATGCTAGAAGCTATGGCCGAGAAACAGGTGACCGCAGGTCGAAAAACCTATGCTCTGCCCGATCTGTTTTTGGTGATGGCAACTCAAAACCCGATTGAGCAAGAAGGTACCTACCCTCTACCAGAAGCTCAATTAGACCGTTTCTTGCTGCATTTAGAAGTGGCTTATCCAGACATGGAAAGTGAGCTGGAGATCTTGCGCCTGAACCGAGGCGAAGCTCAAGGCAACGAATCTGTTCAACCACAAGAGATATCTCAGCAAACGATCTTCGAAGCTCGCCAAGAAGTGCTCAACATTCACATGGCAGACACCATTGAGCAGTACATCATCAGATTGGTAATGGCGACTCGCCAACCTAAACAATACAGCGACCAACTTGATCAATGGTTAGACATGGGTGTCAGCCCGCGTGCAACCATCGCGTTAGACCGTTGTGCCCGCGCTCACGCTTGGCTTGCCGGCCGCGACTATGTTACCCCACAAGATGTTCAAGCGATGGCCTTCCCGGTATTACGTCACCGCCTGCTTCGTAGCTACCACGCACAAGCTGAAGGGGTCACTGCAAACCAAGTGATCGCACACCTTATCTCGTTGGTTGGTAGCGCATAGGGATACGCGCATGAATAATCAATTACCCAACCATAGTGACGGCGTCACGTTAAATCTGGATGAACTGCTGCAATACAAAGCGCAATCTGTTCGCTGGTTGCCTCCAGCCAAGAGCCTTTGGTCGCAACTTAACGGTCAACACGAAAGCAATCGTAAAGGTCGCGGGATGAACTTCTCTGAGGTTCGTCAATATCAGGCGGGTGACGATATCCGCAGCATTGATTGGCGCGTCACGGCGAGAACAGGCAAGGCGCATACCAAACTGTTTTCTGAAGAAAGAGAACAGCCTGTGATTTTGTTCCTAGATCTGTCGAGCAGTATGATTTTCGGCTCAACCTTGTTGCTTAAATCGGTTCAACTCGCGCACTTTGCTAGCCAACTTTGCTGGTTAACCGTCGCTCAAAAAGACCGTATTGGCGCAGTGATAGATACTGGCCAAGAGATCATTGAGATTAAACCCAGTGCTAGCAACCATGCTCCGCTACGTATTTTGCAAAAAGTCATAGAAATCAATAACGCAGCGCTGACCAACCCAGGCAATCACAGCGACACAACCTTAGAGCGTGGGCTGAAATCTCTTCACCAGCTTTGCCCGAAAGGCAGCGATATCATTATGCTCAGTGATTTCGTCCGTTATAACGAAAGTAATTACTCACTTATCAATCAAATACGTCGACATAATCGAGTTCGCTTGGTGCATTTTTACGATCCATTAGAGCAAGGTGTCACTGCTTTCAAAGGTTCAAAACAGATCACCGACGGCAATAAAACGCAATGGTTTAACTTTTCATCAAGCAAGGAAAAAGAAAAGCTCAGTCACGTATTTGATCAGAAGCAACAACAACTGATGCAAATGAGCCTTTCTCTGGCGATCCCATACAGTTCATTGTCTTGTGCGCAATCGTTAATGAGCCAAGTATCAGGAGTTCAGTCATGAATCAACCTCTCGACCTGAGTCCGATTATTACGCCAAGCGCACCATCATGGTGGCCTTTGGCATGGGGTTGGTGGTTAATCATTATCACGGCCATCGTTCTGATCACCATAGTATTTTTCATTGTAAAACGCAGACAAAAGAACCAATACGCGAAGAACGAAGCACTTGCTTGCTTTCGTAATAGTCAGCCTTCAAATACCTTGTCTCCGAGTGCAGCTCAAGACATCGTTCGTCAGGCAGCACTAAGCTATTTCCCACGCGAAAAAGTGGCAGGCTTATCTGGTGATGATTGGTTTACGTTCTTAGATGCGCAATTGGCAAAACCGTTGTTCGCCGCAAAACAATCGCAATGGCAACAAGCGCTCTACCAAGATACAGCCTTAATGAGCGACGAACAGAAAAAGGCTCAACAGCAATTGGTTAATGATTGCGAAACCTGGCTTCGTAAAGCCCTTCCTCCAAAGCGAGGTCGTTATGACTGATCTTTTAAACACGAGCTTACTAAATATCGAGTTTGTTTGGTGGTGGATGTTTTTCCTAGCGCCATTGCCAATCCTTGTTTACTTGTTCTCTCCTAAGGCGGAATCGAACAATGCCCTAAGGCTTCCGTTTTTGCCCGAGGACAGCAATACCAAAACACCGAGCAGTCGCTTACCCAAGGCGTTATCGGTCATCATCTGGCTTTTATTGGTAACGGCCATGGCACGCCCAGTTTGGTACGGTGAACCGGTTGAGTTTCAGCCGAAACACCGTGATTTAATGTTGGTTGTCGACCTCTCCTACTCAATGAGCCAAGAAGACATGCAGTTCAATGGCGAATACATCGATCGCTTATCTGCGGTGAAACATGTATTGAGTGACTTTATTGAGCGCCGTAAAGGCGATCGAGTCGGATTGGTGCTATTTGCTGATCACGCCTACTTGCAGACGCCATTGACGTTAGATAGAGACACGCTTTCACAACAGCTCAATCAAGCGGTGTTAAAGCTTATCGGTACTCAAACTGCGATCGGTGATGGTATCGGCCTTGCCACCAAAACCTTTGTCGACAGCGACGCTCCTCAGCGTGTAATGATTCTACTCAGTGATGGCAGTAATACTGCGGGCGTATTAGACCCACTAGAAGCCGCGGATATTGCTAAGAAGTACAACGCGACGATTTACACCGTGGGTGTCGGTGCGGGTGAAATGATGGTCAAAGAGTTCTTCATGACTCGTAAGGTCAATACTGCTCAAGACTTGGATGAGCGTACTCTAATGGAAATCGCCAAACGCACTGGCGGTCAGTACTTCCGTGCGCGTGACAGCAAAGAGCTGGCAACGATTTACGACACCATCAACCAGTTCGAGCCCGTGACGAATGCCACTAAGATCTGGCGACCACAACAAGAGTGGTTTGTCTGGCCTCTGTCTGCGGCAATGTTCTTCGCATTTATGCTGTTAGCCATTAGGAGAAACAATGTCTAACTTTACTTTTATCTATCCATATTGGTTCTTGGCTCTTACCGTGCTGCCCGCAATTTGGTGGCTTAGCAAGAGACAATCCAAGCAAGGGTTATTAGCGTCACACATAGCCCGTTATTTGGCTCCTGAATCAAGCAAGCCATCGAAAAACCGCAGCACTTATTTCGGTGTTTGGTGGTTGGTCGGTGTCATCGCATTGGCCGGTCCAAGCTTTGAAAAAAATGAACAACCAAACTTTGAAAAAACACAGGCGCGAGTTGTGATCATGGATATGTCGATGTCTATGTATGCCACTGACATTAAACCGAACCGTTTAACACAGGCGCGATACAAGGCTCTGGATCTGCTTTCGTTATGGAAAGAAGGCCTAACGGGAATGGTGGCATACGCCGGAGATGCTTACACCATTAGTCCGCTAACGTCTGACATCAACACCATCAAGAACCTCGTACCCAACCTATCACCAGATATCATGCCCTTCCAAGGCGGCAATGCAGCATCGGCAGTTAAGCTTGCGATTGAGATGATGACTCGTGCTCATATCTATAAAGGCGATCTGGTACTGATTGCTGATGATATTGATGGTCAAGAGAAGAAAGATATCGACTCGCTACTCTCTGGTAGTAATTGGACGTTATCAATCTTGGCTGTCGGTACGGAAAGCGGCGCGCCGATCTCGTTACCTACAGGTTCGATGTTACAGACCGACTCAGGACAAACCGTGGTTGCGAAAACCAACGTAGGCAATATGCGCGACCTGACTCGTCGCTCTGGCGGTACATTCACTGAAGTTCAATTTGATAACTCAGACGTTGAACACATCGCAAGTTACCTCGGCCGAGTTGCGACAACATCAGAAGTGACTAAAACCAATAACTCACTCAACACCAGAGTGAACAACGGTTTCTGGTTATTGCCGTTTCTGTTACTTCCTGCACTTGGGCTATTTCGAAAAGGGGTCATTTGGTGTGGCCTAGCTGTACTTGTCTCGTTCAGCCAACCGAATACTGCGTTTGCAAATCCTTGGAAAACCGATGACCAAGTGGGTTATCAGTTGTATCAAGATGAGGACTTTCAACAAGCCGCAGAACAGTTCGAACAGCAAGAATGGAAAGGCATAGCGCAATACAAAGCCGGTGATTTCGAAGCGGCCGAACAGACGCTACAAGGTCTTTCTGGCGAAGATGCTCGCTACAACCTCGCCAATGCACAAGCAAAGCAAGGTAAGTACGACCAAGCGATAAAAGAGTATCAACGTATTCTCGAAAGCAACCCTGAACATGCTTATGCGAAGAAGAATCTAGAGATTGTCGAACAGGCTCAGAAGCAACAGCAACAGCAACAGCAACAGCAACAGCAACAGCAAGGCGATTCTGAGTCCAAAGACCAAAACGAACAAGACCAGCAAGGTCAGCAAGGTCAGCAAGGTCAGCAAGGTCAGCAAGGTCAGCAAGGTCAGCAAAATGATTCTTCGCAAAGCTCGCAGGATCAACAACAAAGCTCAGCTGACAATGGGAAGTCACAAAGTCAAAGCGGCAGCCAAGATCAAAGCAATAAACAAGATCAAAGTGAAAGCCAAGCTCAGAATACTGACCAAAGCCAAGCTGATAGCCGCCCTGATTCCAAGGCGGATGAAGAAAACGACAAGCAAGCTGTGCAACAAAACAAAGCGGATCAAGCAGATAAACAGCCACAGGACAAGGGTGACTCAGTATCTCAGGCAGCCCAAGCACAAGAGGCTGCTAAGGAAGACACTGATAACAACGCTCAACAAGCTGCAGCACAAGTATCAGGTCAACCTATGTCGAGCGATCCTGATATGCGAAAACTTGAGCAAGTAGAAAGCGCTCGTGATCCGAGCCAATTGCTTAAAGCGCAAATGATTCTACAAGCACGACAAAAAAGTGCTCCTAACAACCAAAACAAAAAGTGGTAACCATGCGATTTTTAAACAAGCCATTTTTATCAATGCTGCTGACACTGCTAATCGGTGTTTTCTCGTCACATTCTGTATTCGCAGCGACCGCTGTGGCGAGTGTTTCGCAAAACAGTGTTACCAAAGATGAAGTCTTTCTACTTAGAGTGGCAACCGATGAAAAAGTATCGTCAGGTGCTTTAGATCTAACCTCCCTTCAGAAGAATTTCTACGTCGGCACCCCAAGCTTTGGGTCATCGATGCGAATCGTCAATGGTAGCCGCACTGTGTCTAGCGAGTGGAATATTACCCTTGCCCCACTTCGATTAGGCCGATTAGATATTCCTAGCTTTGATATTGAAGGCGCTAAAACTAAGCCGATCACCATCAACGTTGCGGTTAATAAAGCCGCTCCAAAGCAGAGTGATATGGCCGAGTTTCAACTTAATCTGAGTAAAGACTCGCTATACCCTCAAGAGGTTGCGGAGCTTGATGTAAAACTCATCATTAAGGCTGATCCTAGAAGACTGCAAGATCCTAAAATTACGCCACCAAGTTCAGCGCAATTAGACGTGGAACCGATTGGAGAGTCTAAGCAATTTCAAGATGTTATCAACGGACAAGAAGTCACGGTTGTTCAGCAATCTTTCCATATATCGTCACAGCAAGCAGGACAATTTCAGCTTCAAGGACCAAAGTTAACCGGTGCCGTTGTTTACTCAACCAACAACTCAAGCACGACGCGCCTTTTCCAGCTCGACACGCCTGTTGAAACCTTAGATGTCACAGTGAATCCGGTACCAAAAGGCTATCAAGGTGAGTGGTTACCAACATCGAACTTCAAGTTGATTCAGAAATGGTCAGATAGCCAAGGCAATGACCTCACGAATGGCAATGCTTTAGGTGACGACAAACAGAAGATTGAAATGGAAGCCGGTGATTCGTTAACTCGAACCATTACTATGACGGCTAGCAACTTAACGCAGCACCAACTGCCAAAACTGAATATCACCTACCCTAAAACGGTGCGTGTTTATGAAGAAAAACCGCAATTTGGCACCACTCAATCCGGTGATGCTGTCGTTGTTTACAAGCAAGTATTGATTCCGAAAGAGGCTGGAAATATCTCGCTTCCTGATGTTTCTCAAGCTTGGTTTAACACTGACTCACAATCACAAGAAATCAGTAAAGCTCTTGGTCTTGAGTTGTCGGTTCAGGCAAGTGAACGCGCTAGCTCAAGCTCGCCAGCGCCTGTTATGGAGACACCAACTCAGCAAGCCAGCCCGACGATTGTTACCGTTGAAAACCCTGGAATGTGGCCTTACCTAACCGCGCTATTTGCTGCTTTATGGATAATTAGCTCTGCGGTTGCTTTTTACTTCTGGTCACGCCGCGGTACAGCAGTAAAACAAAAGCAAAAAGATGAACGTCAATCCGATACGGCAGAAGCGCTTATTGCCGCTCTGAAAATGAAAGACGGTGTGAAGACGAGAACTTTGTTCGAACAGTGGAAAACAGAAAACCCAGACTTGAGTGACGAGGCAATAGAAGTGATCGAAGCTGAGCTCACCAAGCTAAATCAGAGCCTCTATGCTGAAGCTGGCTCACCAAGTCAGTCATGGGATCCTTCTGAGGCAATCAAAGCGGTTAAGAAACCAAAACGCATCTCGAACAAAGCACACAAGAGCACATTAGAAAGACTTTAATTAACCGGTGTTCTAAGTAAACAGAAAGCTAATTAAGCAGAAAATCTAAGTAAACAAAAAAGAACGAAGCCGTGATGACCACATTGTGAACATCACGGCTTCAATCGTTTTTGAGATAGGGAAAAATAAACGCCAGATTAAATCAGTGGCGTCGCGACCTTTCTTCGCTTTAGAGCAGAGACAATTCGATTTCGCCCTGAGTCCTTGGCTTGATACAAGGCTTTGTCTGCCTTGCCATACAGTAGATCGAAATCGAATTGGCGTTGATCAGAAGTGATTGAAGCATAACCGACAGATGCGGTTAAATACTGGCTAGTGCTGCTTTCACAATGAAGGATCTTCGCCTCTTCAATGCATTTTCTGATCGACTCTGCACGCTGTTTAGTTTCAGAGTGATGAGTGCCGATCATCAACAACATAAACTCCTCGCCACCAATACGACAAAAGGTTTCCTTATCGCTATGAACATGAGCATTGAGTATCTTGCCGATGGTGCGCAGAGCAGCGTCACCTTCCGTATGCCCATAAACCGTGTTGTACAAACCAAAATGATCAAGGTCGACAAGAATCAATCCGAATGTGACTTCATTTTGTATGGCAAACGCCCCTTGATCATCGCAATTTAGATCATCTAAAACCTGCGACAACATACGCCGATTTCCAAGACGTGTTAGCGGGTCTAATTTAGAGATGATATCCAACTGCTCATTAGCTCGTTCAAGCTCTTGAGTGCGCTTACTGACCTCTTGCTCTAGCGTCTCATTAAGCTTTTTGAGCTCCTCTTGCGCCATGGTTCTCTGTAGTACCTCAGCTAAACTAGAAGCGAAGATACGTATCACTTCACGCAGTTGTGAGGTTAAAGGACTGCGAGTTAACAAATTGTCCGCGGCTATAAACGCAATCGGCTCACCCGTATTGGTGGTGAGCATCGTCATTGCCGTCCAACCGACTCCCACAATATTGAAATCGTGATAGATAGGCACCGATTCTTCAAAGGCGACTTGATTAGGGCAAGCGCGAGCTGCAGCAACAATGTCACGCTCCACCAGCTCTGAGCGGTAATAGGATTCATCGACAATGTCGCCTTTTATATCCGTGCCCCACGTGCCTTGCATGTAATTGCAGCCTTTATCTGTTAAAAAAACCGCTAATCGGTCTATCCCTAAGTGCTGAATAGCAAAGCTAACCGCAGATTTACAGACTTCGCTTACGCTATCGCAGCGAGACAGTTCCACCATACTTGAGTGCAACATGCGGATGTTCTGTTCTTGCCGTTTGCGGATGTAGATTTGAGAAAGCAGAGAACCAAAGGATTCAAGCATCTGCTTTTGGTAATTGGTAATTGGTGAACGATGAATGTAGTTATCCATTGCAATCCAACCCACGGGTTTATCACCTTCACGTAAGATCAACATTCCATTCCAGCCCTGCCCTACTACTTTTCCTTCGGTGTAGAGAGGTGCCTGTTCGATAATAACCAAGTTGGTGTAATTGTCTGATAACGCTTCGATGTATTCCGCTTCGAGTTGATGCAAGTCGTACTGGGTATGATGTTCGCTGTTGGTTTTACCGGCCTCATCAGTACCATAAGTGCCGCTAAAACAACGCTTTTTCATATCGAGTAACATGAAGATCGCACGGTCAAAGCCTAGACGGTCGCGTACGGCTTCTACTGACGCTTTATACAATGCATCCAACGACTCAGGATTGGAAAGCTCTAACGCAACCTGATGAACCAGCTTCATGTTCTCTACAAATAGCTCACGTAGCTTTATCTCATCAAGATACTGCGCTTCACGTGTGTCTCTATATTTTAT
The DNA here is from genome assembly GCF_030397615.1 of Vibrio sp. 14N.309.X.WAT.E.F5. Classification (NCBI taxonomy): domain Bacteria; kingdom Pseudomonadati; phylum Pseudomonadota; class Gammaproteobacteria; order Vibrionales; family Vibrionaceae; genus Vibrio; species Vibrio sp. 14N.309.X.WAT.E.F5. The sequence goes on from NZ_JAPNXR010000007.1 coordinate 170,394, forward strand.
CTCCAGCGCAGCGTTCTTTTCTGCACGAATATATTGCCAACGCGCTGCCGCTAATTGAAGAACATCGAGCCCTTGATCAAAGGTTTGGTTGATCTTCTCTGCATTGCAATTTTGGACAATTAAATAAGTTCTACAGGCAGGCGCGTTGTCTAGCATCATGATAAACGACTCACCACCCAACACCTCCATGTGCTCCCACTTACAGGTATTGATGGCCATTGGCAAAACACCATCAGCCGTGTCGAACTGCGACACCCAAGGCCAGAAGGTCGTAGGATAGCTTGAAAGAGACGTCACCTCACCAAAAGAAAATAGCGGCAGCGACTCACTTTCCGGTATCGGCTCAGCAAATATTCCTATTCCTTTCGGAGTAAGCACCTCAACAAGGTAATCAAATAGAGATTCTGCCAACAGACGGTGGTCGCGAGTAGCAGATATTTGTTTTGCAAAGGCTTTAACAGGCACAGCTTCCGTCCATTGGCGAATGAGAGTGAAGCAAAAATACCGAAGCATTGATATGCAATCAATGTAACTAAAAATGAGATGTTAAGCGGGTCGCAATTTCACTTTTTACATTATCACAAGCATGAGAAGGGCGACAAAAATGGGATTTCCTGCCCAAAAATTCATCGACACAAAGGCTCTTTTAAAGGCATAAAAAAGCCCCACCTAAAGTGGGGCAAAACTTCCATCGCTTATAGTTATAGTGATAATTCTGTCGATCTATTCGATTATCTAACCTGCGTATCAGCTAGCGTGCTGGTTTTGCTAAAAGGCCAAACACAGCACATAACTAATCGATTAACCAAAGTCACCGTTTACGTAACCTTTAGTACGATCATCTTTTGGTTCGCTGAAGATAACACTCGTTTCGTTGTGCTCTACAAGCTCTCCCATTAGGAAGAAAGCCGTGCGGTCTGAAATACGACGCGCTTGCTGCATTGAGTGCGTTACGATAACGATAGTGAAGTCTTTCTTCAGGTCTTCCATCAATTCTTCAATCTTGTGTGTCGCGATTGGATCAAGTGCCGATGTAGGCTCATCCATCAGGATTACATCCGGTTCCATTGCAATCGTACGAGCGATACATAGACGCTGTTGCTGACCACCAGACAAACCAAACGCGTGTGCTTTAAGACGGTCTTTCACTTCGTCCCAAAGTGCCGCACTGCGTAGTGAGCTTTCTACTACTTCATCAATGTGTTTCTTGTCTTTGATACCTTGAGCACGTAAGCCGTAAGCTACATTCTCGTAGATGCTCATTGGGAATGGGTTTGGCTTTTGGAATACCATACCTACGCGAATACGCAGGTCAGCCACATCAATGTTACCGTAGATGTTCGTGCCATCCATATCCAGCTTACCTTTGATAGTAACGCCTTCAATTAGGTCATTCATGCGGTTCAAACAACGTAGCAGCGTCGATTTACCACAACCAGATGGGCCAATCAGAGCCGTTACCTGACGCGTTGGAATTGGCAGGTTGATAGACTTAAGCGCTTGGTTGTCACCGTAAAACAGATCTAGGTTCTCAATATCAAATTTGTTCATTGTCGTATTCTCTAAATTCTTAAATTCGTGTCTAACTTGATGCTTTCTTTATCACGGGGGCTCTTTTTATTGTTGAGCCAGCTAATGAGCTTAGTAAGTTGCCGTGTTGAAGCGTCTTGCAATCAGTTTTGTAACCATGTTGATCAAGAGAACCAATACGATTAGGACTGTTGCCGTGCCGTAGGCTTGGTTCCACTCATCGATAGTAAATAGCTCTGTTGTCAGCTTATATAGGTGAACCGTTAGTGTACGGCCAGAATCAAATACCGATTCAGGAACACGTGCCACCATACCTGCTGTTAAGAACACAGGGGCTGATTCGCCAATTACACGACCAATACTAAGAATGACCGAAGTTAAGATACCTGGCATTGCGCTTGGTAAGATCAAACGCCAGATAGTGTAGATTTTTGAAGCGCCAAGGCCGTATGAGCCTTCACGATAAGTTTGTGGTACTGACATCAATGCTTCTTCTGTAGTACGAATGATTACAGGAAGAATCAGAATACTTAGTGTTAGTGCACCCGACAGAATCGAGAAGCCAAGACCAAGAATCGAAACAAAGAAGGTCATACCGAACAGACCAAAGATAATCGACGGAATACCTGCTAAAGATTCGGTACAGAAACGAATCACTTTAACCAGTTTACTGCCCACTTTAGCGTATTCGGTTAGGTATATCGCCGTCATAATGCCGAGTGGCGCCGCCACTGCAATCGATGCGATAACCATGTAGATCGTGGCAATGATCATTGGGAAAATACCACGTTCTTCACCGGTACGAGTGTAGTCGTCGGTAATGAAGTTCCAGTCTACGTATTGCAGGCCATTCGATAGGATGTACCAAATGATCCAGAATAAGAAACCAACGGTGACTGCTGCTGCCGCCCAGATAAAGCCTTTCAAGACATTATCTTTCATTTGACGTGCTTGTTTTAGTTTTACGCGATCCATATTACTTATCCTCGCCTACTTCGTTTTTTCACGATTAAGATAAAGCAGAGCACCATTCAACATCATGATGAATACCAGAAGCACAACGCCGGTAGCGTACAGTGCACTCGCGTGAATACCACTTGCGTAAGACATTTCAATAGCAATGTTTGCGGTTAGCGTACGAGCCGAATCCAAAATACCTTCTGGCATTGCTGGTGCATTACCCATCACCATGATGATTGCCATCGTTTCACCCAGTGCACGACCGATACCCAAAATCACACCAGTCATAATGCCTGAACGTGCAGCAGGAACGAGTAACTTAAAAATCGTGTAGATTTTCGAAGCACCCAGTGCCAGTGAGCCTTCTTTGTACGTACGAGGTACAGCGCGGATCGAAGTTTCAGAAACCGTAATAACGGTAGGAAGAATCATGATACCCAAAACAATGATACCCGCGAAGATAGTGTTACCCGCTGGTACTTGGAAGATGTTCTGAATCATAGGAACAATGATTACTAGACCGAAGAAGCCGTAAACTACCGACGGGATACCCGCGAGAAGCTCAACTGCTGGTCGAATAATATCGGCAAGACGCTTAGGAGCAATCTCAGCGATAAAAATGGCGGTTAATACACCAACTGGTACACCAACAACTACGGCACCAAGCGTCGATACAATCGATGCAACAATCATGGTTGCAACACCGAATAGAGCTGGCGGTAACCAATCCACGCCCAGAACGATGCCAGAAACACCAGCCTCTTGGAATGCAGGGATACTCTCTGCAACGATAAAGTAAGCGATAACGGCTAGTGATACGATGCCGATTACAGCACTCGATAAGAACAAGCCGTGGAAGATTCTTTCTCTCCAGTCGATACGCTTCTTAGCACGTAGACTTGGCTTGTTGATTTGAGTCGCTTCAGTATTCATAAGCTTTTCACTATTTGCGATGGTCATATATAAAATCTCAAACTTTGTGGCTCAAAAAGAGCTCGAAATAAACAAAGTTGAAAGAAAAGGCTCAGCCTAAAGCAGGCTGAGCAATAATTAAGTGTTGGTCAGTTAAGATTAGTTAACTGTGATGTAGCCTTTCTTACCAGCGATAGCTTGAGCTTCGTCTGCAACCATCCAGTCTAGGAATTGTTGAGTTTCAGCTGTTGGAGCGCCTGCTTTGTAAAGAACTAGGAAAGGACGAGCAACTTTGTAAGAGCCGTTCTTAACGTTATCAACTGATGCTTCTGCGCCGTCGATAGTTAGAGCTTGAACTGTGTTGTCTACAGTACCAAGAGAAATGAAGCCGATAGCGTATGGGTTGCTAGCTACAGAAACTTTAAGTGCGCCGTTACCGTTTGCAACTTGTGCACGTTGAGAGATAGCCGATACTTTCTTGTCGCCAATCTTCTTCTTAAGTTTCATGATGTCTTCGAATGCACCACGTGTACCAGATGCAGTATCACGAGTGATTGCTACGATTGGCTTGTCTGCACCACCAACATCTTTCCAGTTAGTGATGTCGCCTTTGTAGATTGAAGTGATTTGCTCAGCTGTAAGAGCAGATACTTCGTTATTTGGGTTAACAACAACTGCGATACCGTCACGAGCGATAACGAGCTCTTTCAGGTCAGCTGTTTTCTCTTCTTCTTTTAGGTCACGAGAAGAGATACCAAGGTCAGCACTTCCATTTTTTGCTGCTTTGATGCCTGCAGAAGAACCCGGTGCTTGAATTTCGATGAACACTGGTTCGCCTTTATTCATGTAGGTTTCTGCAAAAACTTCAACCAGTGGAGAAGCACTGTTAGAGCCAACTACAGAGATAGTTTCTTTAGCTGAAGCTGTATTCACTGTTAGAGCGCCTAGTAGTGCGATTGCACCGATAACTGTCTTTTTCATCACAAATTTCCTTTAGTGGCGTTATTGCCGTAATGTTGTTTTGCTTGAACGAGGCCTACTTTAGAATCCGAATGTGACAGTTGTGTTTCACTTAATTGAAGCCTATATGACAACTACAGTTTATTTTCTTGTTTCCCCCCTACCAAATAACCTTGAAGTAATAAATGAGCCTCACTCATAGGCACTGAATATTCATTACAACCTGTTTAAGCCAAACCGCTCAATATCTCGCCATCCCTTTTATTACCTAATACCACACAAGGTTCTGTACTAAATAACCCTACCTTAAAAATGGCTAAAGCCTTGTTTGTACGATAAATAATCAACATTTATGAAATACCTATCGCATATATAAAAATAGCATCTATTACTGATTGAATTGTCATTCTCAATAGTTAGAATCACTGACTAATAACAATAATAACAATTGCTTCTGCTCATTTACTTATTCAAAGAAGGACAATACATGCGACAACTTCTCAGTGGCTTATCTATAAAAATACAAATTCTTATTCCAGTACTCTTTTCCGTCGTACTACTTTTGACGGGTGTCATTATCGGTGGTGACAAACTGGAAAATGCTTTTAAAGATGTATCAACAGCAACAGATCAGCTCATTCTGCATAAAGAAGAACTTAGCGAAATCGTCGACAACAGCTACGGCATGCGCATCAAAGCAATCTATAGCTTATTTAATCCTGATGACGTCAAAACGCTTGTCGAAACGCTAAATCAAAAACGTGACCAAAATACTCGCCTACTAAGCTCGCTTGATACCGTACCAGGCATGCAAGATGAAGTGGCCGCAATGAGCAAAGCGATGAATCACTACGTCGACTTTTCTCGCACCACTATGCTTCCTCTATTAAGAGCAAAACATGGCAGCGCAGCGCTACCTTCTGACTTTGATAACCGCTATCAGATCGCAATCGACCAATATCGTCACGCGGGTAACGAAATGGTGCAAGCTATCAACCTCCTCTCAAAGCAACTGAACCGTATTGCTACTCAAGAAGTGGACATCAATGGCCAGCAACACACCAGCACACTCAATACCGCAACCATCGCACTGTTAGTGATTCTTTCAATCGCATTAGTCATCAGCTGGACGCTGGCTGGCATCATTGTTAAGCCGCTTAGCAATATCCAAGAAACCATGCGCGAAGTAGCAAAAGGTAACCTGCTAGTAAAAGCAGAAGAGCATGGCGACAACGAAATATCTCGCCTTGCCCAAGACGTAAACAAATCCGTTGAGCAATTGCGTGACACGGTAAGCTCACTGTCTCGAATCAGTATTGAAGTGGCGTCTGCATCAACAGAGTTGGCGGCTGTGATGACTCAATCAAGTGCTAACTCCGATCAAGAGAAGCAAGAAGTGGAACAAGTGGCTTCTGCCGTGAACCAACTTGAGAGCACAGCATCGCACGTAAACGAGAATGCAGTACAAGCCGACTCAGCTTCCAAGCAAGCCGACGAAATGGCGACGCACAGTATGAGCTTGTTTAATGAAAGCAACCAAGCCAATGAGCAAATGGCGATTCAGCTCAGCGAAGCTGCGAACGTTGTAGGCACGCTAAAAGAGCACTCTGAACAAATTGGTAAAGTGATTGAGGTGATTCAAAGCATCTCAGAACAAACCAACCTTCTAGCGCTTAATGCAGCCATTGAAGCCGCACGAGCTGGTGAGAGTGGCCGTGGTTTCGCAGTGGTAGCCGATGAAGTTCGAATGCTGGCTGCTCGTACGCAAGATTCAACCAAAGAGATCCAAGCAATTATCGAAGGCTTGCAGGTTCAATCGGGTAACGCCAATGAGAGCATGAGCAGTTCACTGTCGATGTTAGAGCACAACCAAACGCTCTCAGGCGAGGTGAGCGCAGCCCTTTCTGGTATTGCGAACTCGGTAACCGACATGACTGAGATTAACACTCAAGTTGCCTCTGCCGCAGAAGAACAAAGCCAAGTGACTGCAGACATCAACCGTAATATCTCAAACATCTACAGCCTAGTAAGCCAAAACGTAACCGGCATTACTCAAGCCGCAGCAGCGAGCCACGAGCTATCTAACCTAGCCGAGCAGCAAAAGCAGCAGTTGGATTATTTTAAGGTATAGGGTTTAAGGTCTAAGCTTCAGATCTAAGTTAAGACCTATATACCAGAACCTAAAAGGCCGTGGAAAACCACGGCCTTTTTATTTACGCATTAAGAACTAAATCATTCTGCAACTAACAAGACGCTAAATTTATATTGTGCGGCGTTGTACTGGTAAACCTCACCATTAATCGAATCAAACGTCATCACGCTCTGACCATCACTCGCAGGAGTTGAACTCCATATAAACGAAGCTAAGTTTCCAGCTTCAACGTTAAACGTATCACCAAACACCTTGTGACTTATTGCTGGAGAATGGCAAGCCACTTCTTTCAATGACACTAACTCTTTGATGTTTGGCATGCGCCACTCTTTTTCACCGCCGAACTGATGCAACGCATGACTGCCACTCTGATCATTGATTGATTCAACCATAGAGAGAGCACTCTGCCAGTGATACGTTTCAGCAGGCCCACTACAAGCTAATGTCTTCGTATCCCAAGTTTTACCCAGTTGGCAACGCATCCAAGTTAACCCTGTCAGTTCATCGCTAAACGTCCCATTATCATTCGCAACATAACGCGTGCTCGGAGCCGATTTTTCCATATCTAAACTGCACTCTTGTGCCATTGCACCCGCAGAAAACAGAGCTATTAAAGTGATGGAGAGTAAATTTTTCATATCTATTGACCTTGTAGTGAAACTAAACGAATTGGGAATTGGAACGAGTCATAATTATCCGAAGAATCAACATCACCTGAATAGATCTCTATAGAACCAACAACCCCTCTATCTGAACCCTGGGTTCCAATCTCGTTGTAATAGAAGCCACCTTCAACAGCTGTGTTTGTATATTGGCTATAAGTAATGGATTGAGTCCATACCGAACCAGTGTAAGCCGTATAGTCAATACCAAGGGTTTGATGTGGGAAGTACTTGTAAGTTAAACCATAAACTTCACCATCCGAGTTGGTTTCTATCTCACCGAAGTCGAGCACGTTGTAGAATTCATTGAATGTTGGCAAGCGCCAATCTGACTTGCCGCATAAGTTCATTGCATTGATATGTTCAACGTAATCTTGAGTGGTACATATCGCATCGCCTTTCGTTTTACACGTCGCTAAATCAACATCTTGATCGTAAGGCGTTACTAGTCCGGGTAGCTCAAGCGCTAATATGCGATCTTTATATTGAATAGAGCTTTCGTCATCCGTTTTCGATTCCCAAATCAAGCCACTGCGTTGATCCAAAACACAAGACCACTCCGCAGCATCATCAGCAAGCACCTGACCACTTGAATCTAACTTTGCGAACTGGAAACCATTGCCGGTATTGTCATTCAGCTCTGTTTTATCAAAGCCGTATTCTGCATCTTGACCTGGGAATGAACTCTGTGGTTCAACGACATTTTGTGTGTCATCGATATCTGAGAAATAGCGTAAAACACCCGTATCATTCAATGCTGTCGCAGCTTTTAGCTCTCCTTCGAGGAAATTTGCAAAAGCAGTAACTTGGTCATTAGTGAGTACTCCACCTACATAATCGGCCGCACTCTTATCAAATTTCGCACTCAATTGAGCCAGCATGAACGCACGATTAGAGTGCTTAAACGCCTTAATTGTTGATACGATATTTTGTTCCAGACTCGCGAGTTCAGATGCAGATAAATCGTCTTGGATATCGCCAGAGATCGTGATGCCACTTTTCGCCAACTGCGCTTTTAATTTGTTGTTTGCCTCAGCAACTGTCAATCCGTCCGCGACATAACCCGCCAATAGTGAACTGATACCATTAATCTCATTTCCCGTATTTTTTTGAAGACCGGGAGCGGCAATATAAGCGTAAGAAGATGCAGAAGCGCTCGTGCTATTGGCTGCAATCCCCGTATCCACCTGAGCTAACAAAGGAACCGATAAAATCGACTTCTTAGTGCTGGTAATACTAAATTCGCCATTCGCGTTAGCCGTCGAACTTGGTTCTCCACTATCACACATGTAGTTTTGATTTATGTCTGCACAGACCTTACTTTGTAAATCTACATTCTGTGCTGTCACTGTACCTGACACGGTATAGGTTGGTGCTGCTGATGCAGAGGTATCGGAACCGCCCGAACCACCGCAGCCAGCAAGAGCCAAAGAGATGGCCAAAATCGTCAATTGAGGTTTCATAGAGTTATCTTCTTGTTTTGTTTTTAAAGAGCCTTGCCATTAGAGACAAGTAACGCGTACCAAATGACCTGCCGAACGAGAGCAAGGACATGAATAGAATTGATATGAGTGAAGCTGAACCACCAGAAGAGCCACTGGTAACTGTTGGTTCTTGAGGTGAAGTCGTTGTTTCTCCACATTCGTATTTCGAAATCGTGCCAAGCCCCCACCGTTTTAAGTGCCCAGTTTCACCATTTACGTAATCGGCAATTTCTAAACGCCAAGACCCGTTAATAGGCTCACCCTTAAACGAATCAAGAACCGAGTCATGCTTAAGTGTGAAGTAACCATCAAAGCCAGAAAATCGCGTCGATTTATGGTTAAGTAAATCGACTCGTGTTCCCTTCGGGGAAATAAGGGTCACCACTAAATCACTCAACCGAGGGTGATCGATATCTAAATACAGACCGAAATTTTCGTCTGCGATCTGAGCCGTGCCATTTAGAGTGAAATTGAATGTTTTAAAGCCAACGATCGGCTGATTAGTTGAGCTAAACCGGCTATCAGGAAGGTAACTGTTCACTTCTTTGATATCGGATTCGAGTACAGGTAAGCCATATACAAGAGACAAATCATGTTGCCAATTTTGTGATTTGAGGACGTCGTTGTATCGGTAATCGACACTCGTATTCATCGCGACTGAAGAGCCACACATCTCTCCTGTAGGAAGTGTCGCTTCAATCGTTAGTTGGTTAACCGGAGGACTAACAAACGACTTCATCAATCCTGAAATATTGATTTGGCCATCCACTTGAGCCTGTCTTAACGTCGGGTACAATTCCATCGTCAACGGCTTCTTTGGATTAACATAACGATCAGGAACCTCTACTTTAAATGGCTCAATGATCAATCCATGCACATCAAACTTTTGCTTCAGTATTTCGGCATAATCTCGATTCGGATACAGCTTTTGAGCCACAAACAGTGTGCTCTCAGCTAGGTCGTGCATTTTCAATCCACGACCCAACCCGTACATAGACTCGAGTATGATTGAGTCAAACTCTTTAAAAGCGATCTCACCATGCAGCTCAACTGAGGCTTTTAGAGCCTGGAATAAAGGTGTTGACCAAAGCTCATCACCTAGTTCGCCAGCAACACTTTCATGAGGGCGATATTCCGCTTGTCTAAAGTAACGTGCTCTTTGGTTCCATAGGCTACGAGTAGTATTCCTGACGCCGAAGTAACCATCCCAGTTAAAGACAGTATCTATCTCGAACTCTTGCCCGCGAGTCTGTGCATTTTCATATTGAGTACGAAAGCTAAAGCTGCCCGCCCAGTAGTCTCCAAACCCTTCGCCGATGGCACCTGTATGACCATAAGCCCAATCTTTTACTATGTGATAATGAATTCCGTGTCCAAGCTCATGCAGAATTACGTCACCATCTAATGCATCTGGAGAGCCACCGCCGATACCAAACAAAGCCGCTTTGGGGCCATAATAGTATGTCGAGTTATCTGCAGATAAGCCTCTGCCATCGAACTCAAGCGGGGCATCAAACAGATTAAAGCCCAAGCTACTGATATAGCTTAAGGACTGATCTAGATGGGCAAATACCATCAATTGAGGGAATCGCACATCTTGCCAATCCACATTTTGCAGCTCGTTCAGATCGGCAAACTTTGTGAGACCTTCAGCTGCGAGAAAATTTGAAGTGTCACGGTCCGTTGTCGCACCTGAGTCTGGGTCAAGTGAATACAAGGCTGTTGCATCAACCTGAGATACACGAGCATTGGTAAGGTAGATACCATCGCTATGGTTCAATACCTCCACATCAGTTTGTACATAATGTGGAAGACTCGGGTATTGGCTGACATCGGTTAATAAAGTTTCTGGTGGTGCAGCTCTGTCCATGGTTCTCAAATCTGGACTGAACACGTTCACATGAGTAGCAACAACTTGCCCACTGCTTAAGCTTGGCGCTCGCTCTGCTTCTAACAAACGAGGAACTTCCAGCTCAGCAGCCGTTGTCGGATTTCCGTTGAGTAACACGGTATTTTCTAAGCTTCTGAAAACGCGTGAAACCTGTTCGTCAGAGTTAGTGGATAGAACCACAGATTTCTGTTGTTGGTACTCACCTTCGATCAATAAGTCGAAGTTGTAGTGGTGTCCCAACTTAGACTGTGTTTCATAGCGAAACCTCAGGGTACCAACGTCAGGATAAGCTTCTTCTAAATAAGCCTTCGCTTCTTGTTGCGTTGTCACAACGGTATTACCAATTGGGTAATCCCACTCGGCAGCACTGCTTGTTGCTGAAACCAACAACAAAGCGAGGTATAGAGGACTCTTTTTCATATGTCCTCCTTAAAACGCATACTTGGCGTTAACGGTGAAGTAACGGCCAGGTTCTGTGGAGTAGATTTTATTGCTGTTCGCAATGCCCGCCACGTCTTGGTATCGGATGTATTCTTTGTCGAATAGGTTCATCACATTGGCGCTGACATCCAAGCCAAAGTTCCAAGAGTAACTTACCCCCAAGTCAACACTCGCCCAGCCAGAGGTGGTCGCACAGTCAGTAACGATACCTAAATCATCTTCACATTGAGGGACATTATCCATCGCTTGCGCCCAATTAACCTGCGCATAAGCGGAGAAGGCGTTATCGTCATAAGTAACCTCAGCATTGCCTTCCCAAGGTGTTAGCGTACGAACTTTTTCTCCATCCTCATCTTCTCCATCAACGTAGCCGACTTTAGTACTCACACTCCAAAAATCGCTTAAACGGTGTGCGAGAGAAGCTTCAATGCCATATGTCTCGACTCCATTTACGTTTTGATACTGCTTGTAGTAGTTACCTGTATTTGGATCCGGTACAAATGTGATCTGTTTAACGTCGATAAAATTATCGAACTTCTGATAGAAAACGGCCGCATATAGCTGTGTTTGTCCATTATCAAACTTACTGCCTAATTCAAACGAATCACTGGTTTCGGCCTCTAGGTCCATATTAGGCACAATGACAAATGGGGTAATTGGGACAAAATCATGGTTCTGATAACCATAAATTTTGTCATAACCCGGAGCTCTAAAGCCGTGGTTGTACGAAAGGTATGTATTTAGCGAGTCTGTTAACTGATAACTCACCGATAAGCTAGGAGAAAACTCACTCGAATTTTGTTCCTTCACTTCATAGCCATTGATCGTGCTCTGTGACTCAGGTTTCAACTGGTGTAAATCAAAACGGGCTCCTGCCGTCACAGTCCAATGGTCAATTTCAATCGCGTCACGAATAAAAGCAGCAAAATTGTAAGAGCGAGCTGGAGCAAAAGGGACATCCGCGTTAAGTGACACTCCGTTCCAGTCTAAAACAGACGATTGACTTGGACGCTCATGGAGGTTGGTTTCCATATTCACACCATAAGACAAGATATGGCTCATGTTTTGATGTTGGAAGGCACTAATAAAATCGGCGTTTGCACCAAGAAGCTGATCGGTGAAACCACGAACATCAATCGTTCTACGTAACTCGGAAACGTTGTTGTTGGTTCGAGACATCAAACGATTAGTGGTATCTTCATTAGTCATATCACGCCAATAGATCTTGGCATCTAATTCTTCAAACCAAGTATTGGCAGGTAGGTACTCAAACCCCGCATACGCAGAAAACGTCTCGGTATAAGACTGTTGGTCAAAATCTTCATTGTCCCATTTTCCGTCTTTTTGGATCTTCGAGGATCCTTCTTTTCGACTTAGATTATCTTTGTAGTACTCGACATTGCCTTTGAGCATCAACGCATCACTTGACCAGTAGTTCAGAGTGTAACCACCACCGACGCCATCTATCTCCCGGTTATAAAGGTCCTCATCAAAGTTACGTGTTTCTTCACCTTCCCAATAAGAAAGGTTGACTAAGCTTTCGAACTTTCCTGAACGGAAAGCAAGGTTTGTCGCACCTTTGTATTTATTACTGATACCGGTATAGGTTGCAGAGACGTCGCTGTAGAAGTCTTTATCTCCGAGGTAATCTCCCGGCTTTTTCGTCCTAACCACCACAACGCCACCGATAGCGCCTGAACCGTAAACGGATGAACTCGCCCCTTTTATAACCTCAATACTTTCCAAGTTAGACATATCAAACGAGTTACGCCCTACCTTGTCATTGATATCGTTGGCACCAAAGCCATCAGCAGACTTTATTCCGTCTTTCACAATCAAAATCCGGTTACCTGTCATCCCACGGATCGTAATGTTTTGAGGTCGACCGGCTCCCCCAGAAACACTGACACCAGGCTCACTCTTTATTGCATCATAAAGCTCCGTTGCGCCTTTTTTTTCTAGCTCTTCACCTGTGATCACGGCTACTGAACCTGCTACTTCAGATAACGGTTGCTCTATTTTATTGGCTGTTACAATCACTTCTTCAAAGTGGTAAACCTCAGATTCGGCGTGCACGACGTTGGCAGCAAGTACGCTCAGTACTGCCGCTGATAGGGGGGAAAGCTTCATTTACTGCTCCGCTTTAATGTCTTTCAGGGTAAGTGATAAAAGGAATGCGTATTCAAACGCTTGTTGTGCTAAAGACTGTCGTCTGTCTGTCGAATGTCCTTGAGTAAAGTTTGTCGACAATAGATAGGGACCACTTCCAGTCGTTAGCTCGCTTAGTTTTGCGTAATACTTAGCCCCTTCCCAATAAGGTACGCGGCTGTCATTCAGGCCAACCTGGATCAATATTGGTGGGTAATTTTGTTCGCTAAGATTCAGATAAGGATCATATTGCTGCATTACCTTCAATTCATCGGCGATATTTGGGTTGCCCCACTCACCGTACTGCTGAGCCGTTAGAGGCAATTCAGAATCAGACATGCTGTTCACAACGTCGACAAAGGGCACTTTAAGGACAGCACCATCAAACAAGTCAGGAGCCTGATTTAAGGCGGCAGCAACAAGAGTGCCACCAGCACTTCCACCCATCGCGTAAATAGAGCGCTTACCTAGATTGTATGTCGTCAAATCACGAGCAGCGGCGATGAAATCCAAGATGGCATTTTCTTTGTTGATCCCCTTACCTGCTTGATACCAAGCGTCACCATAGAAGCCCCCACCTCGAACATGTGCAATCGCATAAATTACACCCTCATCAAGTAGACTAATGATTTGGGGCATAAAGTAGGGCTTCATCGTCATGCCATAAGCACCGTACCCGTATAAAAACACTGGTGTAGTCTTAGTCAATTTATCTTCGCGATAAGCCAGTGTGACTGGAATCGTTACCCCACCAGAATTCACCATGACTTGCTCGGTTTGATACGCTGATTGTTGGTATTGAGGGTAATCGTCTTGAGAGAAGCCTTCTCGTTGTAAAGTATCAGTATTCAGCCGGTCCCACTTCGCAGGCTGAGTCAAAGACATGCAGCGAATGTGCAATTTGTTACTTTGATAGTCGCCCACTTGGCTTACCCAAGCAACTTGGCCTGCGTCAGCCAATAACTGGCTTGAACGATAGCGATTGTCATTATCGAAGAAGTGCAAAGATTGAGACGCGCCAATCTGGCTAACAACTACAGCGCCAGACTCAAACAAATAGAAGTTACTGATTCTAGATTCGTCCGTTGGTTCAAAAACCGTTCGCCAAAGGTTGATATGTGTAGCCTGAGTAAGTGGTGCAGAGTAAAAAGCAAAACCATTGCGCTCGTGATTACTGTTGGCAAACAACATAGAACCCGCAACATCAACGTAGTATTCCACCCCCGCTTTACGTGGTAAAAGTGGTTCAGAGACTTCGCCGCTATCAAGGTTTAACAAACGTTGCTCGCTGGAGTTTTCACTGTTTGCCTGAACCACAGCAAATTGCGTATCACTAGAAAGATAATACGAAAGCAACCAAGCGGAGTCCTGTTCTTCCATTAATTGAATCGGCTTTGACTGGTTTAAGAAGTACTTCGTTAACGCATAAGGTCTCGAAGTTTGTTGTTCAAGTTGAATCAAATACAGAGATTGATCGTCTTTCGACCACGCAAGCGAACTGTCTACATTTTGAGCTACCGGTGTAACTTGTTGAGTTTGCAGGTCTACAACACTCACTCGATACTGTTCAGTGCCCGTAATATCTTCTGCTACCGCGAGCTTGGTTTTAGTTGAGTCGAGTGCCCAATCACCTAACTGATAGTAATCATGCTCGGCAGAACGAGCATCAATGTTAAGCAACTCGATCAAATCCTCACTCCCAACTAATCGGGACAACAAAGCTCTTTTGCCCTTGTGATTTAGGATCGCATACTCGTAACCACCGATTTCCTGCCATGGTTTATCGGTGCGTTCAGGGCGATTGTCTTGCCACTTCTGTTGTAGGGATTTGCTCAAATGATCAATACGCTCTTGATATAACTGAGTTTTATCATTCTGTTGATTAAGATAATTGAGTACTTTACTTGCACTACGAGAATCATCTCTGAGCCAAGAGAACTGATCAGATGCGCTAACCGCTCCCGTCAGTAAGAGCGCAAAAGCTAACAACACACACGCTTTCATAAATACAACAAATCCATACGCTAATTTAATAAATTTCGCGTATACTGCACCCAAACGATAATGAGATCAATTATCATTTGCATAATTATGTGAGATTAATCACGAGAAGGGCATCAATTAATGATGGATTACTATTGTCGTTATGGAAGGGATTTATATTTAGATAAGCCAGATAAATCAGTCGATAGTGTTTATTTCAATCATAAAATCCTCAATTAACAGAATAAGCAAACGTTTACTAAGTTTGTGAAGCGACTATCTCCACTAAGGCAATTTTGAAAATTTGGCTAACGTCGTTAGCTCAGCAAACCTTACTGACCGTTCTCAGCAGCTCTGATTCTTTCAATCGCTTCTACCCTTCTCAGCTGTTGTGGCTGAAAATGAGTTTCTCTAAGCTGGGCAATCGTTTCTTTTTGTTCAATTTCTGAGAGTGCTGAGTCATTCAAAATGTCATTTCGTTCAACAAAGTAAATATCTAAAGCTCCATCAAAGTCCGCCCTTTGTTGATCAAGCGCTTCGAGCCTCTGTGTCGCTTCTTCTCCGACCAGTTCGCTTCTTTTCAAGTATTTACCTTGTTCGTCTAGACCTTCTGAACTGGATAGCTGTGGGAGTAATACCTGATTCTGATGGCTCGTTTGAACGTAATCTGGCTGTTCAGATAGATAAGACTCAAGCCTTTGCTGATATTCTAACTCGTCTAGCCCTTCTTGTTTCAGAAGTAACTTTTCTAAAGCGATTTCCCTCATTTTATTGTCATGGGTAAACAAAATACTTATCTCACTCTCACTGAAAAACTGCGCTTGAAGATCGAGGAGAGCTTGATTCAGTGCGCGTAGGTCCTCTGCGGATATTGAGGTGGTATCAAATTGGACATCTAGTGATGTCAGTGCCGACTTGTACTCAAGATATTTGGCAAACAGTGCCTCATCAACGATCGCGACCTGTGATTGCTCGTGGTGTTTTGCCACGTTGTCACGAATATCTTCGAGGGTTAATTCTGTATTGCCTGACACGAAATATTCCATCATGTCTTTGGCTGATGCGTTATCGATTTCAGTATCTTGTTGAGAAGCGACCTTCAATAAAGAAGCGCTTTGTTCGCTGTTATTATATGAACTTGTATCTTCCTTCTTTAGATATAAAAAGACCGCCGCTGTACTCATCAGGGCTATCGTGGTTATCGACAAAATGGCGATCTTTTTCATTATATTTTCCTTATGATCTTAACTTATGGGCAATGCGGCCTACAGGCCAGCCAACTTCAATCGATTCGCGTGTTGACGATATAACGTCACTGGATCAGTCTCAAAGAGATGATGGATACCCAACAACCCATTAATCTCGTCTAGGTGGTTCATTTTGTAATCATCACCAATCACTTTGCCCAAATGAGCGCTACATGCTCCCACTAACCCGTCATTAGGTTCGTTAAAGGCTAAACCAAGGATTGTCATCGCTCCGTCGGTAGGATCAAGAAGGTTGGTAAAAGTGGAAGATCCTGTCCATGAATAGTAATAAACACCGTTGTTTGCTTGCCATTCACCATCACCACACGCAGACGTCGGAACGCCTTCAGGGTAAAACTGATTGAATGCAAGCGAACCTTCAGTGGTCAACGCTTCAAGCGATGCAAGGCCATCTTGATCAAGATCCGTTCCGCCAGATAATAGGTTGATAAGCGTCGTCAATCCACCAGCCAACTTAACCGCAATACCTTCCGCGGCTGAGCCTTCTGATACGGTTCCACGCACGAGGTCGGCGACTTTCGAGCCTTTATGAACACCACCAATGCTCGTCACCGAAGCAACCAAATCAGGACGTACTGATGCCACATAGCGTGCTGTTGGTCCGCCGTGGCTGTGACCAACTAGGTTCACCTTACTAGCCCCTGTCGCGGCTAACAGTGTTTCAACTTGAGCCAACAATTGCTCGCCACGTACTTCAGAGCTATTGGTGGCTGATACTTGCGCTACATAGACGCTCGCACCATCTTTGGTTAGGGATTCAGGTACGCCATAGAAGTAATCGACACCCGCTAATGTATCGAAACCAAACAAACCATGTACCAACATAATGGGGTGTTTCGTTTGTGTGTATCCACTGACCTCTAATGCCGATGCGCTTGTTCCGGCATAAGCGCCAAAACTGGATAGACAGGCTATCGTCCAAATTAATATCTTTTTCAATGCTCTTTCCTTAAACAGATTAGACCTCTGATGAGTAAAAGAACCGTAGTTGATGATTTTATAAAACATAAAATAACAACTCGATATTTGTGATATTGAACTTGAATTAAACAGTTGTGATGAACATTAGACAAACAAAATCAGACCAAAACATCAACTGCATAACCAATTGATTGAATTAACATTTAATCAAAAAGCATAAAGCTACGCTTTCAATTATGTCGACCCAATTATAAATCCCCCCCCCACAAAACAATGAATCTCGTTTAAATCTACGACAACGAATTGGCGAGTCAAAGTTCATCAAAATCGAATATTAAATGATAAATCACTCGCTTCGAATCGATTATTTCTCAATCAGAAAGTCGTTGGAAATTTGATACTTATGCCAGTTATGAAACGCCAACAACCTGAATATATTGACGAGAATTATTGATTTTAGATATAGGTCGTACCAGTTATTTACTTATCCAGTTATCAATAGACAACAAGCAATAGACAACAAGTAACAACGTTTTGTTTGGCTCACTAAATACAAAAGAGAATACAGTGATGAAAAATACGGCTTTAATACTCGCGTTAACCATACCATTTGGGGCTTATGCTGCAGAAGACTCAGTACCAACACCAGAATCGATTACATCCGCACAGGTGTTCAGCACACAAGGTTTCGAAACCTATTCTTACGTTCGATGTTGGTATCGAACCGATGCGTCACACGACTCTCCAGCCACAGATTGGAAGTGGGCAAAAAAAGAAAACGGCGACAATTACACGATCAACGGATATTGGTGGTCTTCCGTTTCTTTCAAAAACATGTTCTACAGTGATGCCCCACAATCTGAAATCAAACAGCGTTGTGAACAGACTCTCGGCATCCAACATGATGCTGCCGACATCACTTATTTTGCCGCAAATAATCGCTTCTCTTACAATCACTCGATCTGGACCAACGATAACGCTGTTCAAGCCAATGCCATCAATCGCATTGTCACCTTTGGTGATAGCCTCTCTGATACTGGGAACCTATTTAATGGATCTCAATGGGTTTTTCCGAACGCTGATTCGTGGTTTTTAGGGCACTTTTCGAATGGTTTAGTTTGGACGGAGTACTTAGCAAAAGCGAAAGATCTTCCCCTATATAACTGGGCCGTAGGTGGTGCAGCAGGTACTAATCAGTATGTCGCGCTGACTGGCGTATATGACCAAGTCACGTCCTACCTCACCTACATGAAAGTCGCCAAAAATTATCGCCCTGAAAACTCACTATTTACTCTAGAATTTGGCCTCAATGACTTTATGAATTACGACCGAGAAGTCGCCGATGTCAAAGCCGATTTCAGTAGCGCTCTGATTCGATTAACGGAATCTGGTGCGAATAATATACTGCTGTTCACATTGCCCGATGCGACTAAGGCGCCGCAGTTCAAATACTCCACCGAACAAGAGATCATTAAAGTTCGCGGAAAGATCTTAGAGTTTAACCAATTCATCAAAGCACAGGCCGAGTATTACCAAAGCTTGGGGAAAAACGTGGTACTTTTTGATGCGAGTGCACTGTTTGCTAGCATTACCGAGAATCCAGAGCAACATGGCTTTAGAAACGCGAGTGACGCCTGTCTTGATATCAATAGAAGCTCAGCTTCAGACTATTTGCGAAGCCACAGCTTGACTAATGATTGCGCGACCTATGGCTCAGACAGTTATGTATTCTGGGGCGTGACACACCCAACTACGGCTACTCACAAATACATCGCAGATCATATCTTGGCGTACTCGTTCTCGACGTTTAATTTCTAGCTAGGAAGAACCCAGCGAGTATCATGAGTTACCGCCTGTAAGTACCGCAAGCTAAGGCTTACACAAAGTACAGATACAAAAAAACCGCCATCCTCGGCGGTTTTTGTTTGCATCAACCTTTCAAAGCTAAGCTTTTAGGTCACGCGAGTTGATTACTCGTCGTCCACTTTTGGTGCGACTTTCTTCTTAGGGATAAACACGGTATCACCCACAGCCACATTTTGGTGGAAGCTCTTATCACGCTTAACTGGTTTCTTCGGCGTTTTCTTAACTTGAGTGTTGGTCTTCTTCTTCGCAGGCCCGCCTTTAGCAAACGTAGGTTTACGAGGCTTAATGCCTTTGAATTTACCTTTCAAGCCTTCAAGCACAGAGAAAGTAAGATCTTGCTGGAGGTAAAGCTCAACACGCTTAAAGCTGTCCCAGTCTTTTGGACCAACCAAAGAGATTGCATCACCTTTGTTACCTGCACGACCAGTACGACCAACGCGGTGCACGTACTCTTCTGTATGCTTAGGCATATCAAAGTTGATAACGTGGCTTACGTTTGGAATATCGATACCACGTGAAGCAACATCGGTTGTTACCAAGATCTTGTAAACCGCACGCTCGAACTGGCTCATGATGGCATTACGTTGCGTTTGGTTTAGGTTGCCGCTCAATGCCACTGCTTTAAGCTTCTTCTCGTTCAACTTATCCGTTAAACGATCAGTATCGGCACGAGTTGCAGTGAAGATCATCACCTGACGGTATTCAGCTTCTTCAATAACGCGATCTAAAATCGCTTCTTTATGATCTAGATGGTCACACAGGTAGAACTTCTGAGTGATATCAAGGTGCTGTTCGTTAGAAACACCAACAGAGATACGCTTAGGTGCGTCTAGCATTTCATTTGCAATGCCATTCACTTCCGCGTGATCAAGCGTCGCAGAGAACATCAACGTTTGACGACGACGGTGCTTAGCTGCATTCGCAATGCGACGTAACTCAGGTGCGAAACCTAAATCCAGCATACGGTCAGCTTCATCAAGGATTAGCGTTTCAACACCATCTAAAAACAGTGAGCGGTGCTCAAGGTGATCAGCAAGACGGCCTGGAGTCGCAACAATAAAACGAGGGTACTTACGCAGAGCTTTAACTTGGTCGTTAAAGTTTTCGCCACCCAAGATAAGTGTCGCTTCGTAAGACAGACCGCCAAGCATGCTACGCAGCTCGCCATAAACTTGTTTTGCTAGCTCACGAGTAGGAGCCAAAATTACACCACGAGGATCTTTAGCAGAAAACGCTTTTGTTTTTAATGCTTTATGTATCATCGGCAACACAAACGCCAATGTTTTACCTGATCCCGTTTTTGATGAAGCCAATAGATCCTTACCAGCAATAGCAACAGGGATCGCTTTTGATTGGATCTCTGTCGCCTTCTTGAAGTCGTAATGTTTTAAGTTCTTCAGTAAGCGGTTATCTAAGCCTAAATCTTTAAAGTGCAAAGGACTCTCCAGTCATGATGGTATTGAATAAAATTAATTTAACGTGACATGATACCGCGAAAGTACTTTATAAGGATAGAGATCACAGTAAATTTATCCTTTTATCTAATGTTAGCCAGAATATTGTAAGCACCGCTAGCAAAGGGGTGACTCCCCTTTCACTGCCTTATTGCCGCACCAAACACTTAATCTCAAAAATGAGACAGATTGTGATACCTAGCTAATTACCTCAAAAATTTAGCAATTTCTTTAGTTATTGTTTTTGCAGTTAAAAAATTAGTCGCTACAATCATTAATGAAGCGACTATATGATAAAGAATGTATAGCGCATCTTTTGATGATAAATAAGCAAGGAGTTCTTATGAATAAGACGTTAATCGCAGCTGCAGCCTCAGTATTTATTTTAGCTGGTTGTTCTTCAGAGCCTGAAGAAGCAGCGGTATCAGAAATGGACCAACTAACAAACCAAGTTGCTGAGCTAACCAGCGAAGTAGAAGCACTTAAGAGTGACAAAGCTGCTGCTGAAATGAAAGCTCAAGAAGCATCTGCTGCGGCTATGGCAGCAAAAGAAGAAGCGGATCGTGCTAACGACCGTATCGATAACATTGCTGAGTCTTACACTAAGTAATTGAGATATAAGCTCAATTAAGCTGTAGATTTCAAAAGACGTATATACATGCAGTAAATTGACAACACCACCTCTTTCGAGGTGGTGTTTTTTATTTAGGGAGAAGAGAAAGAAAGCTTTAAGGCTTTATTCACAACCTATCAAATTAGAACTCAATCACAGGCGGTGCTATTTCAACAGGCACACCATTTTGAGCAAAGATAACTGCTTTCGCCTTTGAGTTAGGAAGGTCTGCATCTTCAAGCCACCATTTTAATTCAACCGGGATTTGCAGTAGTTTCTTAGAGCCGTCACTTCGCGTCAATGGTTCGTGCGCTTCAACAAACACGCTTCTATCAGGCTCTAAAGACACTTTAATCGGCTCATCGATTATTGTGACTTGTTCACCACGACTCACCTGTTCAAAAAGCCACTCAATATCTTTAGGTTCCATACGAATACACCCGGAGCTGACTCGCAAACCAATCCCAAAGTCTTTATTGGTGCCGTGTATCAGGTAATCACCTGCACCGTAAGCAAGTCGTAATGCATATTCACCCAAAGGGTTTTCGGGACCAGCAGGAACCACTCTTGGCAACTCAATCCCTTTTTCTAAGTACTCTTTACGGATTGAATTTGGAGGAGTCCACGTCGGGTTTGGACGTTTTTGGCTTATCTTTGTGATCATTTCAGGAGTATCGCGCCCTACTCGACCAATACCGACAGGGAAGACATGCACCTGATTTTTCTCAGGCTCAAAGTAGTACAACCTCAACTCAGCAAGGTTAATCACAATGCCTTTTCTCGGAGTATCCGGCAGAATTAAACGGCTAGGAATGCTTAACACATAGCCTTCAGCAGGAAGAAAAGGATCGACCCCTTTGTTTGCCGCCATCAAAGAGAGAAAGCCAATATCGTATTGCTTTGCAATAATAGCCAACGTTTCACCCGCCGCCACTTCATGTTGCTGGATTCTGCCCACGATACGACTTTCTTTTGGTGGCAACTCAAAAGTTGCAGCAGACACCCACGTCGAGGTCATCGTGCCTGCAAGCAGAGTTGTTACCAGAGGGAACAAAGTCGTTCTCACAGTAAGCGAGGCGATCTTGCGCAGTTTTGTTTTCATAACGAGCAAAGGCATCAAGTTAGCGCAATACGACATACAATTCCTTGGTTTGTCTTTTATCAAAGTTTAGATTATCGCTGATCAAACGTCTCTACAATGTATTGTTGTCTCTAAACTAATATGCAATAGGTTTATATCTAGAGATTTATTTGTCGTTAGCTTGCAAATTACCCATACAAAATCGATTGCCTTTAAGCTTTCAACACATTTGGTTATCAATATTAATAAAACTATAATGTTGGATCCATTTTGTGACTAAAGTCTCATGGAGCCTCGTTTTAACTCGCTAATATTGCCTCAACAAAACGAATTCAATTCAACAGAATCGGTAATTGATTAAATCCTGTTCCTATAATTACCGTTTAAACTTTGGAGAACGACCATGGCTACACCTCATATTAATGCTCAAGCTGGTGATTTCGCAGAAACAGTACTTATGCCGGGCGACCCGCTTCGCGCAAAATACATTGCTGAAACATTCCTTGATGACGTGAAGCAAGTTTGTGACGTTCGCAACATGTTTGGTTACACAGGCACTTACAAAGGTAAGAAAGTTTCTGTAATGGGCCACGGTATGGGTATCCCATCATGCTGCATCTACGTACACGAACTTATCGCTGAGTACGGTGTAAAAAACGTTATTCGTGTAGGTAGCTGTGGTGCAGTACGTGACGACGTTAAACTGATGGACGTTGTTATCGGTATGGGTGCTTCTACTGACTCAAAAGTGAACCGTATTCGTTTCAACAACCATGACTTCGCTGCTATCGCTGATTTCGGTCTTCTAGAAGAAGCTGTTAACCAAGCACGTGCACAAGAAGTTCCAGTTAAAGTTGGTAACGTATTCTCTGCAGACCTTTTCTACACTCCAGAAGCTGACCTTTTCGAAAAAATGGAAAAGCTAGGCATCCTTGGTGTTGATATGGAAGCTGCTGGTATCTACGGTGTTGCTGCGGATCTTGGTGCTAAAGCCCTAACTATCCTAACCGTTTCTGACCACATCATCCGTGGCGAGAAACTAAGCTCAGAAGACCGTCAAAAATCTTTCAACGACATGATGAAAGTTGCTCTAGAGACTGCAATCAACATCTAACAGTTTGATAAAAGATACATTGAAAAGCGTTACCTCGCAGCCGAGTTCACTTGGCTGCTCAAATAATCCCGAGGGGGAGATCGTGTCTAACGACAAGCTGCCAAAAGATGCGGATGGTTTGCAACTCAACTTTTGTAAAACATTGGCGTGTGACAACTTTGGCTTGAGCGATGCAAAACGGTATGTTTTGCAACACGCGAACCCTAAGCGTCCAGCGATGGTTTGTCGTGAATGTGGAGCTTTCCCCCCCTTACTTAACAATCGTGAAGTGTTAAGCGAACTTCATCGCCTGCGACAACTTCACAGCGATGGCCTTCCTGCTTGCCGCAATGATGATTGCGATAACTTTGGCCTATCGGTTCATACCCACAAACATCTTTACCATGCCTTCGGTTACAGCGGTGACAGGCAACGTTATCGATGCAAAGACTGCCAATCAACCTTCGTTGATAAGTGGTCTGGATCCAATAAAAAACTTCAGTTTCAAGAGAACCTTATGGGCTTATTGTTCATGGGTTATTCCGTACGTGAAATCTGCAGAAAATTAGAGATCAACCCAAAGACTTTCTATGACCATGTTGACCATATCGCCAGCCGGTGCCGTCGCAAATTAGCGATGATCGATGCACGATGGGTTAATCATGCCAAAGACTATCAATTCGCTTCCCATTATCAGCGCTTACAACCACAAAGTAACAACGGTGTGGTTTGGATAGCAACGGGTGAAGCGCATTCTGGATATATCCTTTGCCAACACGTGAATTACTCACAAAATGAAGAGCCATCAGGGAATGTAGATCACAACCCTTATGATGATGTGGCGCGCTTTGTATCCAAAGAGCACTCTTCAGAGGCAAACCTTGAGCTTCCTCAACCGTCAGACAAACTAAAAGAGCGTATTGAACAGCAATACCAAGTGATTCTGGCGAGAGGTAACGTTGAGGACCCTATGGGTAACCTCACAACGTTTAGCTACCCGTCTAAAGGGGCACTCATTCGACCGCCTTATACCTCTTACGCACACTTCTTACATGTTTTGGATATGTGTGACGAGAATAAGCATGTCGCCATTTATATGCCACAAGATCCATTACTAAGATCTGCCGCCCTAAGCGTTTGCTTGCCGCGCATACAGAGTCAAAATATTGACCTTATGTATGTAGAAGAAGATCCTAGCTGGCAAGACGATCAAAGTTTTGAAAAGATCGACATTGTGCACATGAGTTGGTGGCGCGATCGCTGGGCTATCGCAAACCAAGGCGATCAACAAAAAGGCATTTGTTATCTAACGGGTAACAATCCAGAACCAAAACAGTGGTTTAACACTGCCTCTATTCAACAGACTAAATTCTATCAACAACGCTTCCAAGTTCTGTTTGATAGCTTCATTAATGAACCAAGACGTAAACTTCGTCCTGGCGGCATTCTTCCGTTACTCGACATATTCAGGGCTTGGCACAATCTGTGCTACCAAGATAAGCAAGGGCTAACTGCAGCACAGCGTTTAGGTGTAACTGAGCAGCCATTAACCCTAAAGCAACTACTTTCATAGATACCTATAAACCAGACATTTACTTGGGAACTCATTGATTTAAAAGCAACAACATGAGGTAACACCCATAAATGGAAAAGATACATGTTCCTAACATGCTCTACGAAAGATAATTAGTGCTTATCCTAAATCACACTCTTATAATGATTGTGTTATCAATATGTTCGATAATTATGGACCTAAGCCTTGGACAAAAATCAGTATCTTCTTGAAACAGAACTAGAACAACTCAAAACTCGTGTCGACTCTGAACCGTTGGTGATCCTTGAGATTGCACAACAGTGCCTCGTCAGATCTGAGCAAGTTCTGTTTGAAGAGGGAGCGATCCAGTCACTGATGTTAATGGCAAAGTGCAGCTGGAACCTGATGGATTATCAGACTGGTTTAAAGCACATCAAAGAAGCCTACAAGCGGCAGAACCGCTTAGACACCGACGTTTTCCTTCCTGAAATCCTTCACCTACACGCGCTCCAATTCTGGGGGCAAGCCAAATATTATTCAGCTCAACAGTTTTGGATCAATGCTTTAGAGCAATCTGCGCTGGTTGATGAAGTTGAGATACAAATTGAGAGCTTAATTGGCCTCGGCAACATTTGGCGAATGACCCACGAATACAAGCTAGCACGCTCTACCCACCAACTCGCTGTAAAAGTGGCGAATATTAGCCGCATAGGCTGGCTAGAGGGCAAAGCGAGAATACTACTCGCTTGGGATTACTACTTGCTCAACAATTATGTTGAGATGTTATCGGTGTTAGATGGGGCAGAAGAAGCACTTAGAGAACACAAAGATAATACGTGGCACGCAGAAGTGTGGGACTTCCGAGGCCTCGCTCTACTTGGCTTAGAGCGTTTAGATGATGCAGAAAAAGCCACCGCAAAAGCGCACAGCCTTGCAGTAGAACACAACCTAATTTGGATGAAGGCGCACTCTTATATCAGTCGAGCTCGATTAGAACTTTTGCGAAAAAGACCTGAACATGCCGCTGAATTGCTCAAATTAGCTGAACAATCTGCAAACGAGTTCGACAACGGTGAATTGCTGAGCCAAATCTGCTATCAACAATCTTTGGTTGCAGAAGAAAACCAAGATTTTAAAGCCGCGTTAATCGCATTCAAGAAATACCGTCAATATTCTATCAGTATGCTTCGCGAACAAACAACACGAGTTGGCCTCGATAAAGCGCGCAGCTCCAAACGCCAACTTGAACAGAGAGCTCGAAAGCTTATAAACCGCATTCGTGGTCAACATGAATACGATCCAGAAAAGCACTTTTCTTTTGTTGTCTCTGAGACGTTTTGGTGGGAACAACTGGTTCTCTTCAAAACAGAGCTCAAACGTTCGAATCACAGCATCATCATGTTTCAGCATGTCGACCCCGACTACTTAGATGTCTGTACCGAAATCGCTCATACCCTATGTAATCAAAACGATTTCATTTCAAGGCTAAGCTCAGAGCGTGTGGCTCTTATGCTTTCCGAAAAAGGCGATGCGGCAGAACAAACCTTCAACACGCTGACTACCATGCTCGATATCTACCCTTGGCACCGAAAAGGATTAAAAGGTTCAAACCCTACCGTCAGCCTCAATGACATTTTGACGTTCCCGTTCACTCTTGAACAGCTAGAAGAAGATGATGCCGAGGTAAGAGATTGATGGAAACGCTATTAAGTAAAATCACAGATGCTGGCTTAGATCCGTCATCGGTATCGGGTGAAGAAGCGATCATATTCTGGGATCATATTCGCCAACACGTATCTACGACCAAAACAGAACAGGCACACTGTTACATCATCAGTTCAGAATACCGTGCTGAGCTGCAACAAAACCAAGCCAGTATTGATGAGCTCAGGTTAGCACTCGACCTACTCGATTTACCTAACGACATCGAAGACATTCTTACCGTCAAAACCAGCCTAAGTGATCGTCTCGTCGAAATTGGGGATTACACTTCAGCACTGAATGAATTTGTCAGTTCATCGTCAATCGCTGTTGAACACGGCCACATCGATGAGTACGTGTTAGCTATTTTAGGCATGGGTAACCTGTGCGATGCCTATGGCGATCACAGCCGAGCACTACGCTACTATCAAAAGATCAATAGCATTGATCATGCAATAAGTAGTCGTTCACTTCGCCTTAAGTTCAAGCTGCATATGGTCGCGAGCCTTCTTCTGCTCAACCGAATTACTGCGGCTAGTGATCTGCTCAATGAATGCGAAGAACTGAGTATTCTGGTCAGTGACAAACTGCTGACCGCCCAAATCCTGCTTTATCAAGCTAAGGTGCTTCGAGCAAAGAAAAAATACCATGAGGCACTGCGCTGCTTATCCAAGGTTCACTACTCTGCCAATAATACCCAAGCTAGCTGGCTTTCAACCATGACTCGACTTGAGTTAGCACATTGCTTGAATGCAACGGGCAAACAAGAGTACGCAAGCATGATCTTGTTGAGTACAGACAAGCGTGTGAAGGATTACTCTTCACCTGTTTTAGCAAAACGATTCTACGACTCACTAAGTGATGTGTGCATGAATCAAGGCCGTTTCCATGAAGCGCTAAGCTATGAGAAAAAAGGCTATCGAATTGAAACGGATCTCATGAAGCAGATCCCAATCAGTGAACTTGGGTCTAACCAACTGCGCCGCCTATCTCGCTTCGAATTACAGCTAAAACTCATTCTCTCTGAGCAAGAAAATAGAGAGCTGAAAGAAACAACAGAGCAGCATAAAAACGCGGTGGCGCAACTCCAACAAGATGTATTTACCGACCCTTTAACTGGCTTACACAACCGCCGCTGGTTGGATGTAAAACTTAAGGACATGCTGCTACACGAAACACCTTTTGCATTAATGGTGGTCGATATTGACCACTTTAAGTCGATCAATGATGAGCTTAGTCATTTGGTGGGTGATAAAGCGATTGTCAGCGTCTCTCAAGAGCTGCGTGCTTACTTCAAGTTTAGAGGGGCATCTTGCGTTCGATTTGGCGGAGAAGAGTTCTTGGTTATCCTTGAAAACACCAACCTTGCCAAAGCAGAGATGCACTCAGAAAATTACCGCGAGCGAATCTTCCAATTTGGTTGGCATGAGATACTGGGTGAACGCGGTTTAACCGTTAGTATTGGTATCACGTTGCATCGTGAAGGAGAGAATACTCAACGTACCTTCTATCGTGCAGACAAAGCGCTATACCGAGCTAAAGCCAACGGCCGAAACCAAGTGTGTACTGAATAGTAGAAATGACAGGAATGAGCGTGCAGAGTCATTCGTATTCTGCCTCCCCCATCTCAATAATCAGTCGCTCTGAATAGAGCAACTGATACTCACAAAACAGAACTATTGATAGAAGAACAGAGAAATCCCACCCAAGGCGACAAGCGTCCCTATTAGGCTTTGTTTGGAAACCTTTTCACCTTTGAGCGCATAGATCACCAAGATAAAGACTGGGCTGGTCGCTATCAATGTTTGAGCAATCGCAGGGTTGGCATTTTTCAACGCAACCTGCTGAAGCCACAACGCGAGAAACGTTCCGACAAATATCGCCCCTAACAGCCAAAGCTTGTCGAGTTTGGTCATCGCCCACAAATCTCTTTTTATTGATGCATAGGGCTTTTTCTCAACAAACGGAATAACAAGCATCACAGCAAACACACCAATCGTCAGGCGAATCAAAGCACCTAACAACGGCGGAATATCACCTGCCACTAAAGCGTAATGGGAAATGACCACGCCCGAAGCCTGACACACACTCGCCACAAGCCCATATCCAATGCCGCTCCATTGTGCTTTGCCACTAGATTCTCCACTCGCCGATTTAGACGGTTGAAACACGACGAAGGTTACCGCTAACGTCGTTATCACCACTCCTAACCAGCTTTGCAACGTTAGCGCTGCGCCCAGAAACATTAAAGCCAACACACCAGAAAGAGGCGGCGCTAAAGATTCGAGTAATAAGGTTTTATTGGCACCAATTCTTTTCAATGCAGCGAAATAAGCGCTGTCACCAATCGCTATCCCAATGACACCTGAAATGGCCAAGATCCAAAAATGGTTGGCACTGAGTTCAAACTCCGGCATAGGAATAAGAGGCATCACAAGCAGCATCATTCCAGAAGCAACTACGCCTTTAACAATATTCAACTGCATAGCTGAGAAGCGATGCCCAAACTGTCCGTAAATCCATGTTGCACAAGCCCACACAATCGCGGCACCAATTGCAGCAAGTTCACCTATATACATCCGCATTTATCCTTTGTGATTGTGCACGTCATTTAGAATCATCATTGCTATCGCTTCAACAGAAGTTCCAACAAGATTTCCGAAGTCGTTCCTTTATGTGTGATTAGAATTTTATAAGATCTATCCATGCTTTTATTCGCATTAGAAGCGACAACACATTATTTTCAATTCGGTAAATCATTTTTATAACAATTACTTGGATGATAGCGTAGTATATTTATAACTAATATCTAACATTACAAGGATCTGTTATGTTTTTAGACTACTTTGCGCTCGGCTTACTTATTTTCGTAGCATTAGTAATCTTTTACGGCATCATCGTTATTCACGATATTCCCTATGAAATTGCGAAAGAACGCAATCACCCTCATCAAGATGCTATTCACGTCTCAGGCTGGGTTAGCCTATTCACCTTACACACTATTTGGCCATTCCTATGGATTTGGGCAACATTATGGCGCAAAGATCGTGGTTGGGGCTTCGCTAAGCTTGAAGAAGAGCAACACGACATTCATCACCGTGTAGACACCCTAATCGACCAAGTCACTGTGCTTCAGGAAGAAATCGCACAACTTAAACAAACGACACCTACGCAGACCAACACTCAACAAGATCAGAATAACGTTCAAGATCAGGAGGTTAAGTAATGGATTTACTGCTGATAATGACCTACGCGGCGCTTTGCATTACGATTTTCAAAGTATTCAATATCCCACTAAACAAATGGACAGTACCCACTGCCGTTCTTGGTGGTGTGATCATCGTGGGTACACTAATCCTGCTGATGAACTATAACCACCCTTTCACGCAAATTGGTAACCAAGTTTACTCAACCACGCCAGTCGTTTCAGGCGTTAGGGGTAAAGTTATCGAAGTGCCTGTAGAAGCAAACAAACCTCTGAAGCAAGGGGATATTCTTTTCAAAATCGACCCCGTTCCATTCGAAGCTGAAGTCGCAAGGTTAGAAGCCAAGGTAAAAGAAGCAAGCCAAGGTGCGCTTGGAATGGAATCAGAAGTAGCCGAAGCGGAAGCTGCAAAAATCAAAGCCATCGCAGAAAGAGATAAAGCCCAACGTGAGTTTTCTCGTTACAAGCGCGGTTATGACAGCGGAGCCTTTACCGAACAACAATTAGACACTCGCAGACAAGCTTACAAGGCATCAGAAGCCGCAGTGAAAGTTGCAGACGCTAATCTAGATCAAGCAAAAATTTCTTTGGATTCAGAAATAGGTGGCGAAAATACCGCTGTTTTAAGTTTATTAGCTGAATTGCGTAAAGCTCAGTTCGACTTAGAACAAACCGTAGTAAGAGCACCAACCGACGGCTATGTAACTCAACTAGCTCTGCGTCCAGGTGTGATGGCGGTTCCTCTTCCTCTCGCACCGGTAATGACTTTTGTTCACACTGAAGCTCAGTATTATACGGCTGCGTTTAGACAAAATTCATTGCAGCGCCTACAAACCGGGTTTGAAGCAGAGTTCTTATTTAGAGCGTTACCTGGGAAAGTGTTTAAAGGCCGAATTGATGAAGTGATTCCAGCGATTGGTGAGAGTCAATTCCAAGCGCGTGGTGCGTTACTTGGTACAGATGCACTGCGTACTAGTGGCCGTGTGTTCGTTAAGTTAACCATCACAGATGACCTGTCTGACTACCATTTACCTATGGGTACCGCGGTTGAAGTAGCGGTTTACTCAGACAGCTTCACTCACGTGTCTATCATGCGTAAGGTACTTATTCGTATGAAGAGCTGGCAAAACTATCTATACCTAGATCACTAAATGGTCGTAAATATACAACGAGCACGCTTAACGCATTGTTAAGACGAATAAAAAAGCCAGACCTGTTCTGGCTTTTTTGTTTTTTGTTTTTTGCTTAGCGTCTTAAGATAAGACCAACTTTTATTTCAGATAACTAACAATATTCAGTGTGAGCCAAACCTTCAACACAACTCGACTTTTGACTAACCACTTTGATATTACCGCCAGCTCGCGATTGAACGACTCAGCCCAACTAATTTGGCCAGTTCAGAGATACGATACATGCACTTCCCCTCTCATTTCGGTAGCAAAGATAAACTATGAAGCTGTAGTCAGGTCAACAGAATTTTAGACACTTTTCTCGCCTTTTACCTGTTTGCCTTCAAACTGGTAAAGCGATCTGAGTGTGTCTTTTAGCCATAAAACGAGCGGATTGTAGGCATTGCGTTTATGCCAAATCATAGTGAAAGGAATTAGCAATTTATTCGCATGTTCTTCGTCTAACGGAATGGGTAAGCAGGTTAGGTTGGGATGAAGTTGCTCTGCATAGCGCCGGCAGTAATTTGGCGCAACCGTCGTCATAGTGTGATTGGATTGAGCCGCCATAAACAGAGACTGCTCGAAACCTGCAAGCGTAAGGGCAATATTTCGATCTAGTTGCAGATCGGTAAGCACTTCATCCAGTGCCCACGTTTCACTTTTTTCCCACACAATATTGATATGCGGAAATTTAAGGAAAGCCTCAAGATTCCATTCTTCCTGTAAGGCCGGATGATCTTTTCTGAGATACACCACTGGCATATCGTGGAACAGGACCTCGAAATCGATAAAGTAAGGCAGCGCGTCTAGAGACTCTTTTGAGCGCGGATGACTTTCTCGCCCTGAAAAGCCGATATCAGACTCACCACGCACGATGGAATCTATTGAATCGTAATCCCAGTTGCGCATTTTTATCTTCGCGTTGGGATAGCGTTGATACACGCTTTGCGTCAGCTCGTTAAGCATGATCAGTGACAGCGGTGATTCCGCCTCTAGATTCAATCGCACATCTTTGGGCGCGTCATCACCACGAGTCGTGAGAATTTGACTGCCAATCTGCAGCCAATCTTGAAGATCTTTGACCATACTTAACGCGAGTGGAGTCGGTGTTAACCCTCTTGGTGTTTTTACAAACAGAGGATCATCAAACCAATCTCGAAGCTTAGTCAGTGATTTACTCACCGTTGAAGGCGTCACGTTAAGCTTTTTGGCAGCTTTCGAAACACTCTGCTCTTGCAGCAGCAATTGCAGAGTGAACAGCAGGTTGAGATCAAGACGGGCTAGTGGCTTCTTCATAATCACTTTTCACTTGGGAAGGACCTACCCATAGTATTAGAGCAATACTGATAACTCCACCAGCAGCCAGTATAAATACCAACATATTCAATGCACTTAGCCCGATAACACCCATCAACCAGATAAACAGTGCCGAAGTACACACCTGAGAAACGCCCAGTATCGAACTTGCCACGCCTGCTCGCTGTGAGTAACAGCTCAATGCTTGGCTCATCGCAACACCAAAACCCAGTGAGAAACCGCCGCACACGAAAGCAAAACCCAACAACGTGACGTAATGGCCTAAGCCGCCATCAATCGACGCAAGCAAAAAAATAGCGGCAATAACGAAGCACGCTTGTGAAGTCAGCATCAGGTTCTTTTGTTTAAACACATTCAAAGCAAACGGGGCTGAGAAGGAAACCAACATGCTCACCAAAGCGGTGAGTGCCATGGTGTAAGAGTACTGACCTCGGTCGAAGCCAAGCTCAGTCATAATCAGCATTGGAGACACATTCACGTAAGTCAAAATCGCCGTCACACCTAAGCTAGTCATAATCACACGGCTGATAAACAACGGGTCTTTGAACGTTTCGGTTGAAGTTGATTGAGATGTCTCAGATAAAGAAACTTTCGCTAATACCGACTTTGTAACCTTAGGTTTAGTCTCTTTTAGCACGAGCACCGACAACAAACACACCACCACACCCATGCTCGCCATGGTCGTGAACAAACTCGGCCACGGGTAAACCGTCATGATTAAGTAGCCAATCACAGGCGCAAGTACTGGTACGATGCAGGTAATGCCATTCATCATTGACAGCACCTTAGCGCGTTTTTGATCATCTAACACATCTCGCAGTATGGCGAATGCCACGACATAGCATGAGCCCGCGCCAACACCTTGGAAAAAACGTACCGCAAGAAACGGTTCCGCACTAGTGACGATTCCGCCTAACATCGAAGAGATCGCAAAGACAATCGCACCGAAAATCGCGACAGGCTTTCTGCCTACACTGTCGGCAAATTTACCCGCAAACAACATCGTAGTTGCCATGCCCGCGAGATAGATGGAGAACGCGACATGAAGCTGCGCCTCAGAGGCATTTAAGTCCGCTGCAATTTGAGGTAAGCCAACCAGATACAAATCAATGGCTGTTGGATACAAGAGAACAAGCACAAAGCTACAAAACAGAAAACGATACATAACACCCCCACATAATTGGTGTGAGGATAATAAGAGCGAAACGCCAAACTACCGAGTGGCTTCTGCGACAACGGATATTTCCATTTACGACAAACCATCAGTATTTGGATAAAGCGACAGCCAATAATTAGCGAAATAGCAAGGTTTTGACTCAATTCGGCTGAAATTAAGACACCGATTTATCAGCTATAAACCGCAGACTATTAAGCAGCGAACAATTTCCAAAAGTTATCAGAACGATAAATAAAATCACCGCATGAATACTTAAGTTGACCACTCATATCCACCATAAATCCACACTTAAATTTTTTAGAAAAATTCAAAAATTATTAGAATTTAACCCCTAACTTTGCTGAGTAATTTGTTAGTCTTGGCAACAAATATTTACAATCCAACTAAAAATTAATTGGATACCTCGAGGTTGTTTTCTTGAATATGAAATTATTCGGCAGTTCTTTGATTCTTTCAGGAACTGCATTAGGGGCTGGTATGCTTGCCATTCCCATGGTGTTGGCCCAATTTGGCTTCATGATCAGCTCAGTGCTGATGCTACTTATCTTTATCGGCACCACTTACTCTGCTCTTCTACTGGCAGAAGCGTGTACCAAGACTAAAGACAACAGTGGCATGAGCAGTGTTGCTTACCTAACTCTAGGCAGCAAAGGTAAACACTTTATCAATGCACTCTTTTACCTGCTGCTGGTCTGCATGCTAATCGCTTATATCTTGGGTGTTGGCGACATCATTCATAAGCTATTGCTCGATGTGGGAGTAGACATCTCTGCATCCGTTGCTTATACCGTTTTCAGCCTATTGATGGGTGTGATTGTGGTGGCAGGTAAGTCGTATATCGACAAATTAAATCGCGGTTTATTCATCATGATGGTAGTGATGCTGTTTATCGTTATCGCCTCTTTGTTTAGCAACATTCGCCTTGATTACCTGACCCAAGCCAGCAAATACACGGCTAATGATGTAGTACAATACAGCGCGGTTATCTTCACCAGTTTTGCCTCTATGGTAGTTATCCCGTCACTGGTTATCTACAACCGAGAAGCGACTCAAAAACAGATCCGCAATATGATTCTGCTGGGCTCGGTGATTCCACTAATCTGCTACCTAACTTGGTTGTTCGCGATTATCGGTAACCTTGGCACAGACGCTATCAGCCAGTTCCATAACATTTCAGAACTGATCTCAGCGTTTAGCGGCCAATCTTCTTGGTTGAAGGTAGTTATTGCGCTGTTCTCAGCATTGGCACTGGTAACCTCTTTCCTTGGTGTGTCGATGGCGCTGTATGACCAAAACAAAGACGCAGTCACCAACAACAAAGCATTAGCTTACGGTCTGACCTTTGTTTTGCCTTTGGTGCTCGCTGAACTGTTCGCGAGCCAGTTTGTGAGCATGCTGGATTATGCGGGCATGGTATTGGTGTTCTTAGCTATCTGGGGTCCTCTGGCGATGGTAGTTAAGGTTCGTAGACCTGACTTCCCTCACCTACAAACCGAAGGCAGCTACACAGCAGCTGGTGGCGATACGGCACTGATGGCAACATTCGGTTTTGGCGCGTTGATTTTTATCTCTTGGTTTATGGGGTAGAGCCCAATTGAATAGACTATCTGTTGCCATTTAGAAGGCAGCAGATACAAAAAGCCCGTTAGTCCGATTATTAGCAGCCGGACTAACGGGCTTTTTTATTTTCTGATTACCATGGCCAAAACTGAAAGTGCTTACTTGGTCAAATTGCCAAGCAATTGCTCACACTGTGCTTTTAGCGATTTAAGCTCATCTTCATTCATCTTAGAAAGACACAGCATTTCAACTGGCACGGTCTGCGCTTGCTCTTTGAGCTCTACCCCTGCAGGCGTCAGTGTAATAACTCGAACTCGTTCATCTTCAGCACTGCGAGTTCTAAGCACGTAACCTTTCGTTTCCAAGCGCTTGAGTAAAGGCGTCAACGTACCTGAATCCAAATGCGTTTTTGCGCCTAGGGCTTTGACATTTATCTCTTTTTCTTCCCACAGCACCATCATCACAATGTACTGCAAGTAAGTAAGGTCAAGCGCTTTCAGTAAAGGCTGATACGCTCTACTCATTGCATTCGATGCACTATACAGCGCAAAACACACCTGATTATCCAGTTTTAGATAGTCATCTTGGTCGCTCATGATCACCTCACCAATAAATTAAATTGTGCACAATATACTTGCGCGCTCGAATTTTATCAATTAAGCTAGCTTTAAAATTAAGTTGCACACAATCTAATTTTGTACAATTCAAATAAGGACTAAGACAATGACAACACTCTACACAACTTCTGCTACAGCTACTGCAGGTCGTAACGGCCAAGTTTCTACTGATGACAACCTGCTTTCAGTAGCGTTGAGCTACCCTAAAGAGATGGGCGGAACAGGTGAAGCGACCAACCCAGAACAACTATTTGCTGCGGGTTACTCTGCGTGTTTCTCAAATGCTCTGCTTCATGTAGCTAAAGAGATTAAAATCAAAATCGCATCAGCGCCAACGACTGCAACAGTGGGTATCGGACCAAATGAAAACGGTGGCTTTGCTTTAACTGTTGCTCTATCGATTGAACTGGATCTAGAGCAAGAACAAGCTGTGACGCTTGTGAAAACGGCCCATCAAGTTTGCCCTTACTCAAATGCCGTTCGTGGCAACATTGATGTGAAGTTGTCGGTTAACGGACAAGCGCTTTAGTCTCAAAGTTAAACCAGAAAGATACGCTTATATAGATGTCAGTAGACGTCTAAAATTGAGCCTTATTCCTAAGTTACTTTGCTTTGAGCGAGTAACTTAGGAATTGTTCATTAGTTAATAGCGAATAAGCTTTACCAAAAAAATCGATACTCAAATACCGTAACGCCAGATTGGCAGACACCGAAAATAGATATCGATATATTGCGATATCTTAGTTTCAAGGGTATATTTCACTTAAATCAGAAATAGCAGTCAAACACCATGTCAGACGTGAACGAAATTTTAAAATCCATCAACAATCCTGTACGCCGAGATATTCTTCATTGGCTTAAGTCGCCTCAAGAGCACTTTAACCTAGAGAAACAACTCGTTGATACTGATGTTGAGGGGGTATGCGTTAGCATTATTCAGGAGAAGAGTGGCTTATCTCAATCTACCGTTTCTTCTTACCTCTCGAACCTACAGCGCGCAAAGTTAGTGACATCAAAACGCATTGGCTCGTGGACTTACTACAAGCGTAATGACGAATACATCGAGAAATTCCTAAAAGCGCTGTCTGATTCCCTATAGTTGAAAAGAACAAAAATCAACAGAACAACAGTTAGATAGCACGATGAAAACTGGATGGATTCACGCCATCCTTTATGACGAATATCATTTATTAAAAATTAACATATCGAGATTTTTAGATATCTAGTTATCGGACTATTCAATAATAATGATGCAGATACTAAAAATGCAGCGGAGCCGACAAACATGAACAAGTCCATTCAATCCTTTGACCCAAGTAACGGTGAACTCCTTGGGGAAGTAAACCAAACTTCAGCTGAAGAAGTCACTCAAACCATTCACAAAGCAAAAGCTGCACAAAAAGCATGGCGTCAACTATCAATGAACGAGCGAGTGCGAACCATTATCAAAGCCTATCAACAACTTGATAAGTACGAAGAGTCCCTCTCACAGTTACTTGCTCGTGAAATGGGTAAGGACATTCGTCGCGCGACCGGAGAAGCAACCGGTGCGATCTACATGGGTCAGCACTATGCAGAAGATGCTCAACGTGCACTCAACACTCGAAAATTGTCCGGCTCAACAGAACTTCAATACCGCCCATTAGGTGTTGTCGGAGTTATATCTCCTTGGAACTACCCTGTGATGATGGCAAACAACCTCATTGTGCCAGCACTGGTCGCGGGCAATAGCGTGATTCTAAAACCTTCAGAAGAGACACCTCTCATCGCTGAAGCATTCTTTGGTGAACTGCAAAAACACTTACCAGAGAATGTCTTGACCGTGATGCAGGGCGATGGTGAAACAGGCAAGGCATTAGTCGAAGGCGACATCCAAATGATCGCGTTCACTGGCTCAAAAACAACAGGCCAAGACATCATGAGACGTGCCGCGAGCAAGGTAAAACGCTTGGTCATGGAGCTAGGTGGCAAAGACCCAATGATTGTGATGCGTGATGCCAACATAGAACAGGCCGCTCGCTTTGCCGTCGCGGGCAGTTTTGAGAACTCAGGGCAAATGTGTACTTCGATTGAACGTATTTATGTTGATGATCGTATCGCTGAAAAATTTGAACAACGTGTCACCGAGATCGCCAACATGTACCAGATTGGCCCGTGGGATATGCCGAACGTCAATATCGGACCAATCATCAACGCGACACAACATGGCAAGATTGTCGACCAGTTAAAAGACGCACAACAGAAAGGAGCGACTTTCCTTTTAGGCGGTTCTGAGCAACCTGAGCGTTATATCCGCCCTACGGTTATCACCGGAATGACTCCAGAAATGAAACTGGAAACAGAAGAAACCTTTGGTCCGGTTGTTGCTATCAGTCGTTACTCAAACATTGATGATGCCATTGAGCGCGCTAATGACAGCGAGTATGGATTGGGTGCCGTGGTGTTCGGAAACCAAGGTGTCAATGACGTTGCTGACGAACTTGATGCTGGCATGGTTGGCATTAATCAAGGACAAGGCGGTAGTGGTGATGCTCCATGGGTTGGTGCGAAACAGAGTGGCCTTGGTTACCACGGCTCGGTTGACGGGCACCGTCAGTTTGCACAAGTAAAAGTGGTTTCAAGATAGAGGTTGATGATGAATAACAAAGAAAATTTTTATGTCGTTCGACGCGAGTCAGGTACTCAGCGCAGTGACCTTCCCGTTTGGGCACCAAAGTCGGCAAACCCATTTGCACTTGATAAAAACGTTAACGCGGTATCACGCGCTGAAGTAAACAATGTACCGGGTGCTTTTCAGTTACTCGATGTGCTACTCCCTGAAGAAGTTCAGCGCATACTCGATGGAGCCAATCAACTTGGCTTTACGGAAGATGCGGCCGTTTCTCTACCAAGAGAAGTTCGCCACAATCAGAATCTCAACTTGATCGCAGATACTGAAACTCTTGACGTTATTTGGAAGCGTTGCCAAGATCATTTCGTCGATAAGTACAATCACTTTGCTGGTGTGAAACCTTTGGGTATTAACGGTCGTTTTCGCTTTTATCGTTACGATGAAGGGGATTTCTTTAAGATGCATACCGATGGGTCGTGGCCCGGCAGTCAGGTGGTGAATGAACAGCTAGTCGATGACGCGTTTGGTGATCGTTGGAGCATGTATACCTTCTTAATTCTATTGAGTGATGACTTTGTCGGTGGCGAAACTCAATTTATGGTTAATCGTAATGACCCGAGTAAGCCTGCTCGTCGTCAAGGACATCATCAGGAGAACGCGAATATAGAATCGGTTAGAACACCAAGCGGCAGCGTGCTTTGTTTTCCTCACGGTACGCACCCCGCCCATTGCATTCACGGTTCTGCGCCGATACTTTCTGGGACGAAATACATTATTCGCACAGACGTACTATTCGAGCTCTAAGCGACTCTACTGATCGTTTCACTCCAAAAAAATGTCCCGCACTAGGCAGGACATTTTTATATAAGATAGAAAGCTTCTAGCTCTGAGCTGCTAACTCTTAAACGTATTCGAGAGCTCTTTCAGCGATGTTGCCAATTCAGCTTGTTCTTTCGCTGTCGCCGCAATTTGCGTTGCACCGGTCGTAGACTCTGTCGACTTCTGCTCGACCGCCATAACGTTTTGAGCAATGTCTTGAGTGACCACGGCTTGCTCTTCCGTTGCAGTTGCGATCTGCTCTGTCATGCTGAATATCTCGCTCACCGCACCTGAAATATCTTGCAGCGTCTGCTCTACTCCTCGTGAATCTTCAACCGCTCTTGAAGACATCTTCTTGCTGTTATCAATCACATTGAACGCGGTTTGCACGTCTGATTGTAAAGAGCTAATGAAGCCTTCAATTTCCAAAGTAGACTCTTGAGTACGTTGTGCCAGAGTACGAACTTCATCGGCAACGACGGCAAAACCACGACCTTGTTCACCTGCACGAGCCGCTTCGATCGCCGCATTCAATGCCAACAAGTTGGTTTGGTCGGCAACCGACTTAATCACATCAATCACACTGTTAATGTTATTGCTGCTTTCGTGTAAATGAGTGATTTTCTCGGCAAGGCCGTTAATCTCAGATGCCAAAGTTTCAATCGATTGGTAAGAGTGCTGAACGGTATTCAAGCCGGCTTGTGATTGCTCATCAGCCAACTTAGCTGAACTTGCTGTTTGCTGTGTTTTAGCCGCGACTTCGCTCACCGTTGCCGATAGCTCTTCTGTTGCCGTAGCAATCAAGCCGATTTGGTCTTGTTGCTCGACCAAGGTGTTAGAGTTGTATTGGCAAGTTTGCGCCGTCTCTTCTGCTGCTGAAGCCAGTGTCAGGCTAGATTGAGATAAACTATCAATAACCCCAGAGAACTTCTCTAGTGTTTCATTAAGCGATGAAGATATCTGACCCAATTCGCTGTTGCCTGCATAAGTCGCACGAACGGTTAAGTCATTGTCATTACGAACTTTAGATAGCACTCGCGTTAGATCTTTAACCCGTGTCGTTAGGTCAGTGATCGCTTTAAAGCTCACAAACGTGGCGAACAGGGTGATCACCACAAACATCGCAATGCTGCCCATCATCGCTGATTGAGCGTCCTGAGTTTTTTGCTCAGTCAAAGCAATCAATGAGTCCGCAAGTTGATTCTCTGTTTTCTTTAACTGAACAATTCGAGCCGTTGATTGAGAGAACCAGTAAACAGGGTCGACATCAAAACCACTCATTCTAGATTCAGCGAGATCACGAAGTTTTTCCACTTCTGCCACCGAGCGATCATTCAGTTGCTGTTTAAAGAAATCAACGTTGGCTTGATTACTAAGCACTTCAAAGTTGGAGAAATACGTGTTTTGCTCGGTTACCAAAGAGATGAATTTCACCAACATACCTGGGCCAAACTCGTTTTTGGAAAAGGTATTGTTTAACACTGCACGTTCGATACCTGCGCGTTCCTTTCCTTGCAAGAAGTTGTAGTAAGCGATGGTTTCTGTGGTGATGGCGGCATCAGAACTTAGCTCTGCAATAAGTGCAGAGACACTGAGCAGCTTGGCGTTAAGTTTTGTGTAATAGCCTAGCGCTTCAGAAAGCGGAATCGATTGAGAATCCACTCGGTTACGAATAGA
This sequence comes from Vibrio sp. 14N.309.X.WAT.E.F5, assembly GCF_030397615.1. Classification (NCBI taxonomy): domain Bacteria; kingdom Pseudomonadati; phylum Pseudomonadota; class Gammaproteobacteria; order Vibrionales; family Vibrionaceae; genus Vibrio; species Vibrio sp. 14N.309.X.WAT.E.F5. The sequence continues at coordinate 211,200 of NZ_JAPNXR010000007.1, forward strand.
AGTGATTTGATTTAAGCTTTGGCTTATTTCATTATTCAAGCGATTGATCTGAGGTAGATCGATCTCAGCAGACTGCCAGTATTCTGTTCTCTGAGTGCGTCTTTTATCTGCGCTAACTCGTTGTGATCTCAATTCACTCACAAACTTTGTACCCTGTGAGCCAATAAAGCCAGCCGTCATACCACGTTCTTTTTGTAACTCATGCACAAGTTCACTGTACACAACCGACAAACGCGTAAGTTGGTTTAATGACGACATTTCATTGGTAGTTTCTACGCCTTTCGAAATCGCAGAAACACTAAGCCATAGAAAACCTAAGATCGGTAAAATAAGCAAAGCGATGATTTTTTGCTTAAAAGACATATCGGTTAAATTCATTATTATTTCCCTAGCAGCTAACAAGTCTTTCTCAGCCATCGAACTCGGCACACTTCTAATGGGCGCGCCTTAGTGGTGACTGGATAATTATTCAACTTAATCAATGGAGTTCAATTACCGAGCCACACAGATCAGTAGCCGGTGAAAATAACATTTAACCTTATTAAATACATTGGATTATCGACAAAACTGTTAGCTAACCGACTTAACTGTGCGAAAAGTACGTGCAACAACATTTTATTGACGTAAGCGTCTGAAAATTGACATCTTTTTTTTATAATCCCAAAGGGGTAGGACTGCACCAATTATGTGCTCAAGGCTAACAACATATTCGTCAATAATTGTTCGTTCAGCGCTAAAACGGTATCTATTTCAGCGTTAACTGGCTTTCTATTCCTTGCTAACGATTTGTCTACTCTATACGGACTAACTATCTACTACTTACTCACTAAATATGTATAATGCCGAGCTTGTTAAATTGAGGCTCGCAGCAAATATGCGCCAACAACTGAGAGGTATTTTATGAATTGTCCCGCTTGCGAAGAGCAAATCGGTTGGGAATGGGTAGAAGAGGCAGCAATCGAACCGAATGAAGAATTCGATTGCCCAGAGTGTGAAGAAACCTTGATGTATACCATCGATGAAGGCACCTATTATAGAGCGCAACACAAGACCGTAGAAGTGGTCGACGTGTAAATTACAGCCTTGTAGCGACACACTGGTCGCTTTATTTCAAATACTTAGCAAATAACTAAACTAAGCAGCTTATTTTCTTGCTGGCTCTTCTTTACTAGAACGAACGTTCAGCATAAAATATTAAATATATGTTCAGACCGATGAAGTAGATGTTATGGCCAAAACCGCAAAGTTCGATAGACAAGATGTTGTAGACAGAGCCACCAACCTGTATTGGGAAAAAGGCTTTCACGCGACTTCTATGCGCAACTTACAGGACGTAATTGATATGCGTCCGGGCAGCATCTACGCGACTTTTGGTAGCAAAGAAGGCTTGTTTAAAGAGACATTGGCTCGCTATACCGAACTCGGCATTCTCAATTTGAACCGCTTCCGCAGTGAGACAGGCTCTCCAATTAAAGCGCTTGAAAGCTTTATCAAACGCGCGGTGGTTGAATCTAAACAGAGTGCGCCTAACGGCATGTGTATGCTGGCTAAAACCGTTGCTGAACTGACGGATGAACACGCGGAATTATTGGGCGAAGCAAAGAAATCACTCAAAATTATGGAAGGCGAGTTCGCCAAGCTGATTGTGGAATCTCAAGAACTTGGTGAGATAAGCAAAGAGCGCGAGCCGGCTCAACTTGCTCGTCATATTCAGGTTCAAATTGCAGGGCTACGCACTTATGCAAAAACCTGCGATGACACAGAGCTACTCAACTCAATGGTTGAAGACATCTTCAAGTACCACCCTTTTTAGCAGCTGAGCTTATATAAGCTCAGACCTACAAAAAGACGCCCAAGTATTACTACCAATACTTGGGCGTCTTTTTATTTATCGCTTTTCAGCCAATCTTAAAGCCGATTACTTTTATACTTTCCTCATGATCAACGCCTGCGCATTGAGCATCGCCTCTTTGGTGCTGACATCTAAGGTTTTGACGTTCGCAAAGCGCTCGACTTCTTTGATCGCCACGTCGTGAGCGAAGATCACCAACCTCGCCCGTTCAATATCTTTTTGTGTGATGCGATTGCCTATCCCGCTGGCGCCCTGCGTTTCAACTTTTATTCTAACCCCGAGATGATGAGCTGCCTTTTCCAAAGACTTCGCCGCTAGAAACGTATGGGCAACACCAGATGGACAAGAAGTAACAGCCAGCACATCAGCCAATCCCTCTTCCGTGACCGAGCCACCTGTTGTTCGATTCAATCGCGACTCGTCTTCAACGACATTCTTTTTCAGTAGTATCACAATAAAGGCTGTAGTCAGCGCTCCCGCTAGTGTTCCAACAATGTAGCCAATTTTGCCATCAACCACTGGCAACACGATCCAACCGCCCCATGGTGCATGGTTGATAACATGGAACATAAAGCCAACCACATTACCGACAATGCCACCAGCAACAACGGCAGGCAGAACACGTGCAGGATCAGCCGCTGCAAATGGGATCGCACCTTCACTGATGCCGATCATTCCCATAATACCCGCTGCCTTTCCGGCTTCGCGTTCGTCTCGTTTGAATTTCTTAGGTGATATGAAAGTGGCAAGAGCCATGCCTAATGGTGGCGTACAAATGGCAATACCGACGCCCCCCATCAGCCAAGGTTGAGTGTTCACCTGCGTTTGAGCAAACAGCGTCGCCACTTTGTTGATTGGGCCGCCCATATCAAAGGCCGTCATCGCCCCTAAAATACTGCCCAACACCACTTTCCCTGAGCCCGCCATGCCAGTGAGCATTTGGTTCATCTCAAGCATCACATACGCGATAGGAGAACCAATCACCCACATCACGGCGCCACAGGTAATGAAGGTACCAACTAAGGGATAGATGAAGATAGAACTCAGAGAGATCATGCTGTCTGGCAGTTTGATCTTCTTAAGTAGATTAACCACAAAGCCTGCGAAGAAGCCAACCACAATTGCACCAAGAAAACCGGTGTTGTATTGGTTCACCGCAACCCAAGAACCAATCATTCCGGGCGCTAAACCCGGCTTATCCGCCATTGAGTAGGCGATGTAGCCTCCCAATACCGCCGTGAAAAGCGTTAAGCCCGCGATGCCCATCTGTGCGATATCAGCAAGCACACCACTTTCTGGAACTGCGCCATGACCAGACATCATTACCGACAAAGACAAGAGCACACCGCCTGCGACCACAAATGGGATCATGTGCGAAGTGCCGTACAACAAGTGTTCTTTGAGACGATTAAGAGATTGTGCCCAAGGGCTTAATGGTTCGCTGTACACTTCATGATGGCTAGAAGCGTAGCTATCGAAAGATTCAGAATTCGCTTCAATGAACAGTTGTTGCGCTTCTTCAACTGACTCAGCCGCCTTCAATTTTGTAACAAAGCCATCTTCAATCAATCGAGTCGAGATCTGAGCCAACACCTCAATATGATGGTCATCGCTATTGTCTGGCGATGCGAGCATGAAAAACACATCCGACAGTTCACCGCCGTCTGCGCCATAATCAATACCCGACCGGCTAACTCCCACCGCCACTGCTGGTTTAGCGACAGCAGAACTTTTCGCATGTGGTATCGCAATACCATCATCAAAGCCTGTATTACCTATGGTTTCTCGCTTCCACAAATCAACAAGGAAATCACTTTTACTGGAGAGCTTTCCCGCTGAATCAAGCATCTCAGCAAGCTCTTCAAATACCGCTTGCTTAGAGTCTGCCTTCAAATCTAAGCAGATAATCTCAGGCTCTATGATGTTAGTGATGTCCATGTGCTGCCTCGTCCGAGTACCAATTTGAGTAAATGAGATAAAGAGGTTAATGATATGAAAAGATTAACGATGCAAGCCCGCTCAATATATAGGACGAAAGGTGCATTAACTGGATTATTGTAACCAAGAATCTAGAGTGTGACGTCCACCTTTGAATTAAAAACGGGAATCCATAAAATTCACAGATTCAGATAGCCCTATCGATCCAAGTAAACTGTCGATCTAAGTACACCGAGAATAATAATGAGAATTGTAGCGGTAACTGCGTGCCCTACAGGCATTGCGCATACATACATGGCAGCTGATGCACTAAATAAAACAGCCCCTAAGTTCAACGTTTCAATCAAGGTTGAAACGCAAGGTGCTATGGGTATTGAAAATTTACTGACCGCCCAAGATATTACCCTCGCGGACAAAGTGTTGATCGTCTCAGATATCGACATAGAACAGCCAAGCCGATTCGACCCTACTAAAACCGTATTCATTCCTATGGAAGAAGTGTTGTTGAGTGTGGATAAAGTCTTTATCAAGCATTGTCGGGCTTGATCCTTTCATGAACGAATACCAGATCACCTTCTTCGTTGACGACCCTGCCGCGAACTCACACGTCGCGCAGCCGCTTACTCGCTTAGCGAAGAAGTTCAAAAGTACCATCCGCATTATCAACATCACTCAAAACCGAACCGCCGATCTATCCAAATCTGTCGCGATGCTACAAGTGGGTTTACTTCGTGGTGATTTATGTCAGATCACCGCGGTCGGTATTGATGCAGAGCTGGCCTGTTTCGTTCTCAAAGACGTAATTGCCGAGCATTATGCGATGGTTGGCTCGCAAGTAAACCATGAGTTCTCTAAAGATTTAGTCCAACGCATGCCGCAGATATGTCCACCGTGTGACATCAAATGGCACCATGCCAAAGCACAAACTCAGCTGACCAAATTTGAGTGCTTGAAAGGGCTCGCTCACCTCGTTTATCCAGAAGATCCAGATGAGCTGATTCTGGCGTTTATTAAGCGAGAAGAGCGCTCTTCAACCTGCGTGTCACCGGGTATCGCACTGCCTCATGTGATGTTTGAATCGACTCAAGATCTCTCGATTGCGGTGATCGTCAGTGACGAAGCGATTGATTGGGCATCTCAAATTGGCCAAGTGCATGTTGCCATCGCACTCGTTCTTCCAACTAAGCCACAACGTGAACATATTATTGCAGCCACCAATTTAACGCGAAACCTGCTCCACGATCAGGTCAATGAACGTCTGCAAAAAACCAGAAGCAGTGTCGATCTACAAGCTCTGCTGATGTACATATCATCTCGCCTGCTTTAAGGCTGCTCACTCAAAAATACGGCTCAACAAAAAATACACTCCGACTTAAAAAGACGGCTTAACTAAATAGAGCCTCGATATTCAGTAGGCGTTCTTCCGGTGCGATTCTTAAACACTCGACAGAAGTAGTTCACATCCTTAAAGCCGCAACGTACAGCCACTTCATTGAGCTTGAAGTTGTACTTCTTGAGCATGAACTTGGCGCGGTCGACCCGCACGCGGGTGATGTATTCTGCCAGCGTCATGTGGCCTTGTTGACGGAACATTCGCGACAAGTGATTGGATGAAATGCTAAAGCGCGAGGCAATGCTGTCACGGGTGATCTGGCGGTGGAAGTTCTCTTGAATGTAGATGCAAATACCCTGATACACATCCTGTACTCGGCTATGAGATTTTTCTACGGGCGCTTCCAGCATGGTTTTACTGTATTGCAGTAGAGCTTGCAGCAATAACTCATCCATCGGCTGCTTGTTACTCTCTCTCGCTAACGAGCTGAGCGCCTCCAAAATGTTATCAATCGCAAACCCAGAGCGAGTCTGAATACTGTGCTTTTGAATATCGTAAAAGCTCTCTTCACCTTTGCGCTTACTCACCAAACTTAAACCCAACTGACGACGACCAAACAACATGCTCAGCACCGAACAGTCGGTGTCCCAATTAGGCTTATTCCAACAGTTAGGCGGGATGAAAATCGCATCCCCTGCTTTAGCTATAACGTTGGTGATCTTGCGATCATGACTCTCCATTTCATTAATATACTCTCCGTCTAGCACCAACTCTAAACGGGGAAAGTTCACCTGATAACTGCACGCTGAAGGTGTATGAAAATCTCCAGCAAACCAGATGTTATGAAACGGTTCTCGCTCATTTAATACAGACGAGATTAAGTCATGAAATATCATTATTCGAACTCTAGTGGGCAGCAATAAGGCTACGGGAATAGATATACCCCTTAGTGAAACATAGCGCTATTGAGCAAAATCACAATTTGAGATATAGGTTACAAAAATCCAGTCACGGAAATAAATTTCCAGTGCCGAAACTGACCAAGCTCGTTCCTGTCCTGATAAACAAATACGCTACAGCCCTTATAAATAAAAGCCTCAACACATCTTAAACTCTGTCAACACCGCCCTAAAAACGACCACTCAACCGATCAAAATCACACTCCACTTATAACGCAACAATCATCCAGTAAATGCATTTTTTCTTCACTACAGAAGGTAAGCCGTAGATTCCAGAATACCCCTAACAAAATAAAAACAGAGTAGGGGTTCATTATGATCACGACATTGATCAATCAAGATTTGATTAAGCTTTCGCTTAGCGCTAATTCAAAAGAAGACGTATTTAAAGAGCTGATAGACGTGCTTTACGCAGAAGGCAGAATCTCAGACAAAGCACAGTTTCTTGCCGACATTAAGGCGAGAGAAGAACAAGGTAATACCGGGTTTGAAGAAGGTATTGCTCTGCCACACGCGAAAAGCAGCGCGGTGATCAAACCCGCGGTTGTTATCGGCGTCCACAAGCAGGGCATCGAATACGGCGCCGATGACGGTCAGCCATCAAAACTGTTCTTCATGATTGCCTCTCCTGATGGCGGTGATAATCACCACATCGAAGTACTGGCAGAGCTTTCTTCAAAACTGATTGAAGAAGGCTTTATCGAAAGCTTCATGAATGCTCAATCTGAACAAGATGCATTAGAACTACTGCTTATCAAACCTGAGCCTTCAGAAACGGAAAACAACGTTGAGAAACAAGGCTTCATCATTGGTGTGACAGGCTGCCCAGCTGGCGTTGCACACACTTATTTAGCCGCTGAAGCGCTAGAGAAAGGCGCGGCGGCTCTTGGCTACGACATCAAGGTCGAAACTAACGGTTCTATTGGTGTTAAAAACAGCCCGACTCAAGAAGAGATCGAACGTGCAGACGCGATTGTCGTGGCTTGTGATAAACAGGTCGACATGGCTCGCTTTGCCGGAAAACGCGTCATCAGCACCAACGTAAAAGCACCAATCAAAGACGCACAAGGCTTGATTAAGCAAGCGCTCAACGCACCTAGTTACCAAGCTGAACAAACGCCTACCAACCAATCTGTTGTAGAAAAAGCCTCACAAGCGCGTTCAGACCTTTATCGTTACCTGATGAATGGCGTATCACACATGATCCCATTCGTGGTGACTGGCGGCCTTTTGATTGCCCTAGCACTAGCCATTGGCGGTGAGCCAAGCGAATCTGGCATGGCGATTCCTGCAGGCAGCATGTGGAACCAAATCCTAGAAGTCGGTGTGGTTGCCTTCACCCTGATGATCCCAATCTTGGCTGGCTACATTGCTTACGCGATTGCTGACCGCCCTGCTCTAACCCCTGGCCTTATCGGTGGTTGGATTGCTAACAACGGCTCTTTCTACGGCGCTGACGCAGGTACAGGCTTCATTGGCGCAATCATCGCGGGTTTATTAGTGGGTTACTTCGTTAAATGGATTACTTCGTTTAACTACCACAAATTCGTTCAACCACTTGTGCCTATCATGATCGCTCCGATCACAGGTTCTCTATTCATCGCGGGTCTATTCATCTTTGTTATCGGTGCACCTATCGCAGGGCTGATGGATGCTCTTACTGCACTACTAACGAGCATGAGTACAGGCAACGTGGTTCTATTAGGCATAGTACTGGGTGGCATGGCCGGTTTCGATATGGGCGGCCCATTCAACAAGGTGGCATTCCTATTCTCGGTCGGCATGATTGCCAGCGGTCAAACTCAGTTCATGGGTGCAATGGCATGTGCAATCCCTGTAGCTCCACTTGGTATGGCTATCGCAACCAGACTTGGCCGCAAGTTCGACCTGTTCGAATCTTCTGAAATTGAAGCAGGTAAGGCCGCTGGTGCGATGGGCTTGGTGGGTATCTCTGAAGGTGCGATTCCTTTCGCGGCTCAAGACCCAATGTCAGTTATCCCTGCCAACGTGCTTGGTTCAATGACTGCAGCGGTTATGGCGTTCTCATTTGGTATTACCAACAGCGTTGCTCACGGTGGGCCAGTTGTGGCTCTGTTAGGTGCTATGAACTACCCAATGCTGGCACTTCTGTGTATGGCTTCAGGTGCCGGTGTGACCGCGGTTACTTGTATCGCGCTTAAAAATCTACGCAAAGCCAAGCTAACAACAGCAGCGGCTTAAGCCATTTCAACTCCAATGGCTTGAGCCCTTCTACTCTGCTTCTTTAGTCGCTAATACTTTAGTTACAAATAGGTCGAATGGAACTCAAGCCATGTTTCCCTTCATGGTGATTTCGATGTCTGATTTTTCTTTAGCGAACGATTCGTTCGTACAACGCTTTTTCTACCCTATGACCAACGTGATTCAAAACTACGCATGGGGTAGCCCTTCTTCGTTTAGCCAACTGTTCGGTATTGATAACCAGTCTGGTGAGCCGCAAGCGGAGATCTGGATGGGTGCTCACCCGAATGGTTGTTCGATGGTGACTGATAACGGGCAACAGACCACATTATCGAGCTTGATTTCTAAGAACCTCAACCTGTTTTTAAGCGAGAAAGTAGCAAGTCGTTTTGGTGAGTTGCCATATCTATTCAAGGTATTAGCAGCAGAAAAAGCACTGTCTGTTCAAGTACACCCAAATAAACAACAAGCGGAATCTGGCTATGCACTAGAAGAGCAGCAAGGCATTCCGATGACAGCGGGCAACCGTAACTACAAGGATGCCAACCACAAGCCAGAACTGGTGTATGCCCTAACCGACTACACAGCGATGAATGGTTTTAGGTCGATCAGTGAGATCCTTGAGCACTTCCATTACCTTGATATTCCAGAGCTGCATTCGATGGTCAACGACCTACAAGGCGACCAAACTCCCAATGGATTAGCGAGCTTCTTCGCGAGTTTATTGTCTTTGCAAGGTGAACAAAAAGGCATGGCGCTGACCATGTTGCTAGTGAAGGCGAAACTTTCAGATACACCTGTGTTCCAGTTGATTTCAGAACTGGAAGAACAGTACCCAGGTGATGTCGGCCTATTTGCTCCGCTGCTATTGAACGTGATCACCCTAAAGCCAGGACAAGCCATGTATCTAGATGCCGAGACTCCCCACGCTTACATCAAGGGTACAGGCTTAGAAATCATGGCGAACTCAGACAATGTGCTGCGTGCCGGGTTAACGCCTAAGTACATGGACGTGAACGAACTGGTTTCTTGTACTCGATTTAATGAAAAGCCTGCGGATAGATTATTGTTAAGCCCGATTGAGCAAGGTGATGTGATGGAATACCAAATTCCAGTCGAGGATTTTAAATTCTCTATCGTGCAAAACTCACATCAAAGAAAGATCACTACCGAAGGTGCAGAAATCCTACTGCCACTCGATGAATCTATGGTGCTAACCCATCAATGTGGCGAAACCTGCGTGATAGAGAAAGGCCAGTCGGTATTCATTCCTGCTTATGCTGAGAGCTACAAACTGGACTGCGTTGGACGCGTAGCGCGTGCTTACAGCTAGCTCCATCACCACTAATCACACACTATCCATGCCCTGCTTTTGCGGGGCATTTTTGTTCCTGCAGAAAGTTATTTCAACACCGAAATACACCATCAAATATGACCCATCTCACACTGCATTAATGATGCAAATCACACTTAATTTTGCTTGGTACAAATGTACAGTGAAGGGCTTTTATTTGCTATTTCGCGAAACGGGTTAATCCATTAATTTTAATTCAAGAACTTCAATAGTGAATGAGTTAATAAATGATCACACAGCTAACTAACGTCAACTTAATTAATAAAAACCTTCAAGCGAATAATAAAAGAGAACTGTTTGAAGAATTGGCAAGCATGTTATTTGAAAACAACCGAATCAGTAATAAAGAAGCCTTCTTGGCAGACATCGAAATTCGTGAATCTCAAAGCATTACCTCAATGGACGGCATCGCTTACCCACACTCAAAAAGCAAGGCGGTAACTGAGCCGGCAATCGCTGTCGGTGTTAAGCGTGAAGGCATTGAGTATGGCGATGAAGACGGCATTAACCCAACCGTATTTTTTATGATTGCCTCACCAGATAACGGTGCTGACCATCATATTTATGTACTACAAGAATTGTTTGGAAAATTCAGCGATGAATTTATTCAAGATATCCATAACGCAAAAGACGAACAACAAATCCTTAATATTTTAATTAATTCATAAGGCGTAGAAAATTATGAGCACCCTAACAACTCAAGCTACGAATACCAATAATAAAAACAGTAGTAGCGACTTTAAAAAAATCCTTAGTACCATGAAAGGCCACCTGCTTTTCGGAACCTCACACATGCTGCCTTTCATCGTAGCCGGCGGTGTTCTATTGGCCTTAGCGGTCATGGCATCAGGCAAAGGTGCAGTACCAGCAGATGGTTTGCTGGCAGACATCTCTAATATCGGTATCAAAGGCCTTGTTCTTTTCCCAATCATTCTTGGCGGCTTTATTGGTTACTCAATTGCAGATAAACCAGCACTAGCGCCAGCGATGATCTCTTCTGGCATCATGGCTGACATGGGCGGCGGCTTCCTTGGCTGTATCGTGGCAGGCTTCATCGCCGGTGGCGTAGTGTTCCAACTTAAAAAGATCCCGCTTTCTGCAAACATGACGGCGCTGGGTGCTTACTTCATCTACCCGCTTCTAGGTACGTTAATCTCTGCAGGTATCGTACTGTGGGGCATCGGTGAGCCAATCAAACTGTTCATGTCTTCAATGAACGAGTTCCTAGCGTCAATGGCTGGCGCATCTAAGATGGTTCTGGGCACAATCCTTGGCGGTATGACGGCGTTTGATATGGGCGGCCCTATCAACAAAGTGGCGACCCTATTTGCTCAAACTCAAGTAGACACACAACCATGGCTAATGGGCGGCGTAGGCATCGCGATTTGTACACCACCTCTAGGCATGGCACTGGCGACGTTCCTATTCAAAAACAAGTTCTCTAAACAAGAGCAAGAAGCAGGTAAAGCAGCAGCAATCATGGGCTCTATCGGTATCTCTGAAGGTGCTATCCCGTTCGCAGCAAACGACCCTATGCGTGTACTTCCTTCAATCGTTGCCGGTGGTATCGTGGGCTGTGTGTTCGGCTTCATGACAGACGTTCTACTACACGCACCGTGGGGCGGCCTAATCACTGCGCCAGTATCAAGCAACATTCCAATGTACGTGGTCGGTATTGCGCTTGGCTCACTAACCACAGCAGTTATCGTTGGTTTCTGGAAACCAGTCGCGGTTGAAACCGAAGAAGACATGGTTGAAGCACCAGTACAAGCTCAAACAGCTCCTGTAGCAGGCGAAGGCGAGTACGATATCGTAGCCGTAACATGTTGCCCTTCTGGTGTTGCACACACCTTCATGGCAGCGAAAGCACTAGAAAAAGCAGGCTTAGCAGCAGGCCTTAAGATTAAGGTAGAAACACAAGGTCAAAACGGTATTCAGAACCGCATCAGTGACCTAGATGTGGCTAACGCAAGACTGGTTATCTTGGCTCACGATATTCAAGTAAAAGACGCACACCGCTTTGCTAACGCGAACGTGATTGAATGCTCAACCAAGGAAGCGATGAAGAAAGCCGCGACTATGGTGGCTATCTAAAACCTGAAACAAGTTAGAAGATAAAATTACTACCCCCTAGTAACTAAAATCCCCATTCGTTTTGTCAGCGAATGGGGATTTTTTATTTATATAATGTTCAAAGCTTTTTACTGCTTGATATAAAGATCCTTAGAATAGATGCGCCCTTCCACGTTGTTCTTCGCAAAGCCACCAACACTTGGTCGCACTAGGCGAGCTTGCATGTAGTAATAGATTGGCGCGATAGGCATATCCTCAGCCAGTAACTGCTCGGCTTGATCATAGAAACCTTGGCGATCTTGTTCGCTGGTTGCGGCTAATGCACTGTCCATCGCAGAGTCGTACTTGTCGTTGTTGTAACGAGCAAAATTACCCGAAGACTCAGATCGCAATAAGCTCAAGAAGGTAGATGCTTCATTGTAGTCACCACACCAAGAAGCGCGCATCACATCAAAATCACCTTGGCGACGCGATACCAAATAAGACTTCCACTCTTGGTTTTCTAGCTCAACTTGCGCGCCTAGATTACCTTTCAGCATGGAAGCAATCGCCACTGCAATCGACTTGTTCGATTCACTGGTGTTGTAGAGCAATTTGAAATCCAACGGGTTAGACTCATCGTAGCCCGCTTCTTTCAGCAGTTCTTTGGCCTTTTGGTCGCGCTCCTTTTGAGTCCATGTGCTGTATTCAGGCTGAGTCGCATCAAAACCTGCCGTGTACTCATGAGCAAAGGTATAAGCCGGTAGGTTACCTACCTGAGTGACACCATTAGTGATCACGTCACGCATCATTGAATACGACACCGCTTTACGCACTCTCGCGTCATCAAACGGAGGTCGTGTGGTATTGAACGCGTAATAGTAAGTACACAGCAAAGGCACCGCGGTAAACGCATCTTGGTATTTGGTTTTAAGCTGCTGCGCCATGTGTGTCGGTACATCAGAAGTGATATCGACCTCGCCCGCCGCATAACGGTTGATCGACGCATTCTGGTTCTCGAACGGAATGTAAGTCACTTCGGTTAAGTGCGTATCTGCGTTGTCCCAATATTTCGGGTTCTTCTTCAGTTCAATGCGCTCGTTAACCACCCACTCGTCCAATACAAACGCGCCATTCCCCACAAACTGCTTAGGATCGCTCCACGGCTTGTCGCTGTTTTCTAGCGTTGCCTTGTGAACTGGCATCATTGAGGTGTGGCCTGTCATCGCCACAAAGTAAGGCACCTTGCTATCGAGTTCGAACTTCACCGTGTGTTTATCGACAGCGGAGATACCAAGCTCTTCAACGGGCTTCTTGCCTTCGGCTACGTCTGCAATGTTGCTGATTTGAGTAAGCTTAAGATACCAAACATTCGGCGAAGCGAGTTTCGGGTCGACCGCGCGTCTTACCGCATACACGAAATCATCGGCCGTTACCGGATCGCCATTCGACCATTTAGCATCTTTACGCAGGTGGAAGACAAACGTCTGGTTGTCTTCGGTTTCCCAAGATTCCGCAACACCTGGAGTAATGTTGCCATCACGATCTTGAATCACTAACCCTTCAAATAGGTCGCGTAGAATGTGCATTTCAGGCAAGCCTTCTGCCTTTGCCGGATCGAGTGTCGCAGCTTCTGCATCATTGGCACGTACCAAATGTTGCTCTTTCGCCAGAGAAGTTCCGGCAGGCAATGTGTCAGCAACGGCAGTCACTGAGATAAAAGGGGTCAATAAAGATGAAATGATTAAAGCCGTTGAATGTTTCTTAAAATCCATGTTTTTTTGCTCTCCTAGCCTATCTTTGAAGCAAAGTAATAAAATTAACAATGCGACAGTTGACGAGTTTTGACGCTATGGTTTATTTAATAGAGGTCATCTAAATAGTAGTTATACCAATCACAGTAAGTAAGTGTTCAAAAATAGCGCAGGAAAAAAGCTAGAGAACAAGGCTGCTCTTTTCAATAAATAGTTTCGATAAGTAGTTATTCTACAATCAAAAAATCTAACGACGTTATCGAGATTTTTAACAAGCTAGGGTGAACAGTTATTTACTACGATTGGTTTTACTATTTGATAGTACTTGATCAATCAGGAGATTAAGGTGAGTTTAATTCCAAGAACGGAAAGAGCTGCATTTTCAATAAAGCCGCTGTCATATGGAAATTCGGTATTGGGCGCACCCTTGCTCTATTTCCCCGCACAAGTAGAAAGCGAGTCTCGCGGGCTGATTTTAGCAGGCACACACGGCGATGAAACCGCCTCTATCGCAGGTTTATCTTGCGCGCTAAGAAGCTTGCCAGCAGCTAACTTGCGACACGATGTGATCTTGTCGATGAACCCAGATGGCAATCAATTGGGTACTCGTGCCAACGCAAACCAAGTCGATTTGAACCGCGCCTTTCCAACTCAGAACTGGACAGAAAACGGCACCGTCTATCGCTGGAGTTCTCACACCCCAGTCAGAGATGTAAAAGTAAAAACGGGACAAGCCAACCAACTAGAGCCGGAAGTGCAGTCGCTGATCAACCTCATTGAGCAGCGCCAACCCAAGTTCGTCATCTCTTTCCACGAACCACTCGCCATGGTCGACGACCCAACCCAATCTGAACTCGCCATTTGGCTAGGCAAACAGTTCAACCTACCACTCGTCGAAGACGTCGACTACGAAACCCCAGGCTCATTCGGTACTTGGTGCCAAGAAAAAAACCTACCGTGTATTACCGTAGAACTGCCGCCGGTTTCTGCAGATCTGACTATAGAGCAGTATTTAGATGCGTTTGTGGCTGTGTTGGGGGGTGAGGAAGGGTAGGCAAACTCGTTTTTGGACAAAAGTGTTTTAGGACTTACTCTAAATTAGCAATTCGTGGATAACTAAAGGTATGAAAAAGTGAGTATTGGTGAGCGAGCGCGATGCGTAAAATCGCACTAATAAAAGGTTGGTTTAGATGCCGGCTAAATGCGGTTCCGCTCAAACCACTATTATTGAGTAAAAAGCCTTTAGCGGTGGAGCTAGAAGAAATTCACCCTTCGAATTGACTTTGTAGTGTAAAAACGGCTCCCTATCGGGAGCCTGTCATATGTCTAAATCTCGGTGCGGATTAAGTGCAGTTAAGTTCAATCAACTATCGATGTTGCATGAAGGTTGTATTTAATTACATCGAATGTAATCAGATTCCAAACATATTTTAGCTCTTTTTTTCGCCTCATTGACATCGATTAATGTCATTCTTTTAGTCATTATATCGAAGTCGTTTTGCATCCCTTCCTTGCCATTATATTGAGCTAATTTTAACCACATGTAAGATGTTTTATCGTTTTTAGCCACACCTTTACCTTCTGCGTACATTGATCCAAGATTGTATTGAGCTGTCGCAAGTCCTTGCTGAGCTGCCTTTGTGTACAAAGACACCGCTTTTTTTTCATCTTGAGAAACACCGGTGCCCTTTGCGTACATAACACCTAGATTGTTTTGAGCATCTACATCACCCTGCTCCATGGCCTTTTTATACCAAGACACCGCTTCTTTATAGTCCTGAGAAACACCTAGGCCTTTTTCGTGCATAACGCCTAGATTGTTTTGAGCTAGCGCAAGTCCTTGCTCAGTGGCTTTTCTATACCAAGATACTGCTTCTTCATAATTTTTAGAGATACCTCGACCTTCTACGTACATGCTGCCTAGATTGTTTTGAGCTAGCGCATGCCCTTGCTCAGCGGCCTTTCTAAACCACAACACCGCCTCTTTATCATCTTGAATTACACCCACACCTCGTTCGTAAGACAATCCAAGATTATATTGAGCATCCATAGCACCCTGCTCAATGGCTTTTCTATACCAAGACACCGCTTCTTCATAATTTTGAGAAACACCTCGGCCTTCTGCGTACATAGCACCTAGATTGTTTTGAGCTAGCGCATGCCCTTGCTCAGCGGCCTTTCTAAACCACAACACCGCCTCTTTATCATCTTGA